>JAPLKN010000089.1 GCA_026388075.1 Elusimicrobiota bacterium | reverse complement strand
TTCTAAAAAAACTGCGGACCCGCGGCATTTTTTTGCTAATCTTATTTCAAAGGGAAACAAAAAATATGAAAAACTGGACATCAAAAATAAAAATTCGGCAGAACAGATTTTAAATGACCTTAAAGGCGCCAGCTACGAAGTTTTAGAAATTGAATCAAAGGAACGCCGCAGGTCATCCCTGCCGCCTTACGCGACTTCAACATTGCAGCAGGATGCCTCACGGAGAATAAATTTCTATGCGGCCAAGACAATGAAGGTAGCTCAAAAATTGTATGAAGGTGTCCCTATAGGAAAAGAAGGAAATATCGGACTTATTACGTATATGCGAACTGATTCATTAAACATAGCAGAATCTGCAAGAAAAGAAGCCCGCGAATATATTAAAAATAGATACGGAGAAAACTTTCTGCCGGAAAAACCAAAAATATACAAGACAAAATCTAAAGGCGCCCAGGAAGCCCACGAAGCAATAAGGCCGACATCAGTAAAAAGAACTCCTGAACAAATTAAACAATATCTTTCACAGGAAGAATATAAGCTTTATGACCTTATCTGGCGCAGATTTGTGGCAAGCCAAATGAACGATGCTTTGTTTGATACTGTTTCGGTAGATATAAAAGCAAAAGAATATATTTTCAGATCTACCGGAAGCACTTTAAAGTTTAAGGGTTTTCTGGAAGTTTATGAAATTAAAGAAGATGACGAAAAAAGCGAATCCTTGCCTGTCTTGAACGAAAAAGAGATTTTAAATTTGATCAACCTTGCCAATGATCAGCATTTTACAGAACCTCCGCCCCGGTATAATGAAGCGAGCCTCATAAAAACTCTTGAGGAACAAGGTATAGGACGGCCTTCCACTTACGCTTCAATCATTTATACGATAATGCAAAGAACTTACACGCGTCTTGAGCAAAAAAGATTTTACCCAACGAACCTGGGAATCCTTGTCAGCAATCTTTTAAAGAAATATTTTAATGAAATTGTTGACATAAAATTCACTGCGGGTATAGAAGAAAATCTTGACCTTGTTGCTGAAGGAAAAACTGAATGGGTTACAATGGTCAAAAAATTTTATGGCCCGTTTAAAAAAGAGCTTAGCGATGCTGAAAAGTTGATAGTCCGCCAAAAAGTTGAGCCGGAAAAAACAAATGAAATCTGCCCGAAATGCGGAAAACCTATGGTTTTAAGAGACAGCCCTCGCGGTCAATTTCTTGCCTGTTCGGGATTTCCTGAGTGCAGAACGACTTTTTCACTGGATAGGGAAGGCAACAAAATTGAAAAGGTTAAGCCCGAGATGACCGATATTAAATGTGAAAAATGCGGAAAACCCATGCTTAAAAGGGTTGGAAAAAGGGGGCCCTTTCTTGCCTGCTCCGGATTTCCTAAATGCAGGAATATTAAGAAAATAAAAGAACCCGGGACCGCCGAACCTAAGAAAGATAGCAGTAAACCCAGTTAGAAACAGCTAAACGTTAAGAAAAAGTAAGGAATATGACAAGACAATGAGTATAGCTTTTCGCAGTTTGGGGAATAAGCAGTTGTTTAACTGTTTCTAACGGGGTAAAATTTAATTTGTATGGAAAAATATTTTGAACAAATCTCTCCTGATTCATTGGCATATCTTGAAAAATTCCTGAAATACCTAAAGGCTGAGAGGAACTATTCCAATCTTACTATCAAGGCTTATAAAACAGACATTATTGAATTCCTGGCATTTTTAGCTAAAAACTATCAAGGAAAAGCTTTAAAAGACTCCGAGAAACTGACTTTAAGAGAATATTTTTTACATCTTCAGAACTTAAAGCTTAATCGTTCTTCGGTTATTAGAAAAATTGCCGCACTAAGATCTTTTTTCAAATTTCTTACAAAAGAAGAAATAATCGTTCAAAATCCTTTCCTTTATTTATCAAGCCCAAAAGCAGAAAAAAAGATACCGACATTTTTATCTGAAGAAGAGATACACAAGCTTTTTTCTTTGCCTAAGATGTCTTTAAGGGACAGCTCGATGCTTGAATTTCTTTACTCGGGCGGATTAAGACTGGAAGAATTAGTCGGCTTAAATATCAATGATATCGATTATATTTCAGGAATTATGAAAGTTTTAGGCAAGGGCAATAAAGAACGTATTGTGCCGGTAGGAGAAAAAAGCCTTGAAGTTCTTCATGAATATTTAAAAGAAAGAAATACGTTCATTGAAAATATAAAAACCATTCCCGGACATGACATTTCAAAAAATGCCCTATTTCTGAACAAGTCCGGAAAACGGATTTCTTCGCGGGGCGCAAGAAAAGCTTTGCACAAATGGTTTAGCCTTGCCGGGTTTAAGAAAAAGGTCAGTCCGCATACATTAAGACATACTTTTGCGACCCATCTTCTTGATAGAGGGTGCGACCTTAGGTCCGTTCAGGAAATGTTAGGGCATAAAAGCATAGCAAGCACTCAAGTTTATACGCATGTAACTGCAGAAACATTAAAGAAAGTTTATGAAAAAGCCCATCCTCTCGGGCATAAACCCCGTTAGAGATAACGGGCACTTTGCGAATAAAGATGGTGGTATTACACCACCATCTGATGGCATGAATTCAAACCCTTGATAGGAATTGGCGACAATCTCTAACGGGGTAAATAAGGCTGGTTGTTTTGAACAAAAATTCTTTTTTATAGACGGCTCAAATGGGTAAAAGGCAAAAAAGATTTAGAAAAGAATAAAAAGAGGTTATTGCAAATGCAGGAAAATGTTCGTCTTTTGATGGAAGAAACAAACTGCGAGCAAGGCGAGGCGGAACTTGCGCTTGAACTTGCTGAAAATGATTTAGAAAAGGCGATAAAGACTATCGGCAGTATTTTAAAGCAGATATTCGCAATAAAAGGAAAATTTTTTCTCCCTTCAAAAAACCTTTATGGCCTTTTTCTTATCGTTCTTAACACCAAATCTCAATCAGTATTAAGGCTTCATATTGTAGTTTCTTACAATCCCGCTCTTTATGAAAATTCTGCCGCCATGGACTGGTATGCACTTGAAAAACTTATATTTTACTACCGTCTTGATGAAGGCAGTTTACCTGATTTTACCCAAGACATTGAACAAAAGCTTAAAGGTTTCATATCAAATAATAAGGAAATTTTTGCCCAGTACAACACTCAAAATATCACCGCTTTACTAACAAATTTTTTTGCTCCTGATTCAGTTGAAATCAGTCTTGTGGCAGAAGAGCTTAATCTTGCCCAGTTTAGACAGCTCCCAAAAAGTGAAACAGAAACAAGCAAAATAATAATTGATCACGAAAAAGATCCTTCTCTGGTTCATCTGGCCGTAGAAGTTATGGAAGATATTAACGGAAAAGAAATTTCTAAACTGTCTGAAGGAGATGTTGTTTTAACGCTAATTTCAGACACAAGAGATATAGCTCACTATCTTGCGCATCTAATCGGAGGAAGAAGAGAAGGAATTATGATTCCCCTTCCCGCCGTTATTAAAAAAATTTCTCCCGTATCTTTGGATTTATTTGAAATTCAGGTATACTATTCCCCGGGAATTATCGGGGAAACTGTGTTGGGCAAAGGAAGTCAAGTTAAGCTGATTGAAACCAAAACACTCCCCTGGTGGAAAAAAATCATTCCTTGGACTTAATCTAGGGCTTACTGAAAAATAGAACTAATGATTGAATTATTAATAAGTTATACGAAAAAAAAGAACTTAGAAGTGCACGGTTTTAACACGCATTTCATCAAAAAGCTTACACTTTTTGTTACGAAAATATTTTTCATTAAGCCCTTGATTACACAGATAACGGCAAGATTACACCGATTCACCGTCAATCGTAATCTGTGTAATCAATTCTGTAATCAGTGTAATCAAGGGGGCAATGAGTTTTTCAGTGCCCCCTAATTTATTTTTCAAACGATATATGCCTTGCATTTTCCCAGAGCTTATCAAGCCTGTAGAATTTTCGCGCTTTTAAAGACATGACATGTATCAAAAGTCCGCCGTAATCTAATACCGCCCAGGAATCGGAATATTTTCCTTCTTTATGTATGGGAAGCAGATCAAAATCTTCTTTGATTGACTTCTTTATATGTTCGCTTATTGCGCGAATCTGAGGATAAGAATTGGCGGTAATGAGCAGAAAATAATCGGCAAGACTGGAATATTTTTTTACATTCAGAATATATATTTCTTCGCCTTTTTTGTCATCGGCAATTTTTGCTGCGGCTCGCGCAAGAACCAAAAAGTTTATCCTTTTCCTATTCAATCTTACAATCCTCGCCGAGTATTAAAGAGATATCGATGTATCTTTTTGCTTCATAACGCGTTACTATTTCGCCGCAGGAAATAATATTTGATATTTTTTGTGCGGTTTTTAAATCCCCCGATAAATCTTTTATAAGAGTTTTTTTCTGCTTTACCGAAAACGTGCCCCATTCCACAACATCGTAGCCTTTTTCTCTTAATATCCAGGTAATTTTTTCAGCCAGATTGTTCTTTCCGGAGGCATTCCAAACCTCAAGGCGCACCTTGGGGCCGCTGTACAGCGAGATATCTTTTGAAGGAAATAGTTTATCAAAAAGGCCCTTAATACTTTCATTATCCGGCTCAAAATATGCGCCCTTAAAATGTCCCGGCATTTGAAACACTTGAATATTTTCTCTTTTGATGTTTTTCAATTCAAAAAAGCCAAACATAAGATCCCACGGATTCAAGTTAGATTCTAAATTTGAATTTATTACGGGTATTATCCAAGGCATTTTAAAGAAAAGCGCCGGGCTTGAAATCTTTTTAAGGAACGCTTTTAAGAATAGCTGTTTCCTTAATGCATTATCTGCACGCGAGGATGTATTCATAAGTCTGACATATTCCAAAGTATCAGAAGCATTTAAACGATAGCTGCCGGTAGAAAGAAAAACTGTTAGGTTTCCATTTTCGTCCTTTTTGTTTACAGGCTCGTCAATATCTAAAGTTATCCCCCCCATAATATCAATAAGCCTTTCTAAAGAAACTAAATCAAAAGCAACATAGTTCGGAATGGCAGATTTATTTTGAAAAATATCTTCAATTTCTTTTATAACTCTGCGGGAAACCACGTGCATGTTTTTTTCGCTTTTGCAGGAGCTGTCAAATACTTTTTCTAAGGTTGTAACAGTTTTTGAATGCTTGGGGATCCTAGCCTCTTTCGGAATAGGAATAAGATTTAGATACCCTTGAGAAGGAACATAATTTACAAAAATTAAAAATTCCAGATGCCGCAGATTTTTGTACGGCGAACTGACCATAAGAACCGCATTTACTGATTTGGAATTTTTGATTGACTGCGAAAAGTAACTGCTGAAAGAAAGGTATATTGAAAAAATAAGAAACAAAACAGTCAGGAAAAGCAGAAGCTGGGGTTTGTTAAATTTCATTTGGATTTCTCTTTTTTATTACGCTGTTCCACGCTTTAACGGCATCCGGGTGAATCCACTTCTTCTTTTTTAAAACGTATGAAAGTTTATTTCCCATAGAGTAAAGAAGGGCGTTATCAAGATTTAAATTAATCCTATTTCTTAATTTTTTAACATAAGGATGCCTCCTGTCAGGAGACGAAGCGTCCGCAAGATATATTATTTTGGCAAGTTTGCTCATTCTTGGTTTGCCGAGCGTATGAGAGATTATCGCGTTTAAAACCTCATGGTCTTTTACGCCGAACTTATTTCTTGCGATATGGGCGCTGATATTTCCGTGGGCAAGAGAAATTCCGTATTTAATCAGATCATTTTTATTGTCAATTTTTATTCTGTGTTTATTTATGTATTTTATCATCCCGTTTCGCGTGTAGCCTTTGCCAATATCATGCAAAAGCGCGGCCACGTAGGCTTTCCCTTTTGATATGCCGTATTTTTTGGCAAGGAGCAGCGCAACTTTTGCCACCCCCAAGGAATGCTTGAAACGGGCTGAAGGTAAAAAACCTCTCAGGTGTTTTTTTATTTTCTGGATATTTTTTTCATTAATCATTTTATCCGCCTTCACACCGCGCCTGCCGGCGGGCAGGGAAAACTGCGGACTTATGTCCGCAGATGAATGCGAAAAGGATATCCACCGAAGCTGTGTCAACAATGCGGCGAATAGCCGCGCTGATTGATGACACGTCTAGCGCAGGCGGATTTGCTTCGGCGGATTTCGCCGAAGCAATGAAGGATACCACGAGTGTAAACTCATGGAGGCTTCATTTATTTTATGTATAGTTTCTTCTTTATTATGTATGTTTCAATGCTTTTTGGAACAAGCCCTGATACGGTTTTTCCTTTTTTAATCAGATTTCTAATTGAGGATGAAGAAATATTTTGGATCTCATTTTTAGTAAAATAAGCGTTTTTAAGATATTTGTTATTTTTGTCAGGCTTATACCCTTTTCTTTGTGCTACTATAAAAGAACAAAGCGTTTTAAAATCACCGATATTTTTCCAGCTTTTCAGCTCGTTTAAAGAATCTGACCCTATCAAGAAGAATATGTCGGCATTCGGATATTTCTTTTCAAAATAGCGCAGTGTATTAAAAGTGTAAGTCGTTGATTTCTTATTTATCTCATACCGGCTTAATGAAAAAAAAGGATACGGCTTAATCGCAGTTAAAATCATTCTCGTTCTATGGTTTGATTTTGCCAATATTTTTGTTTTTTTATGAGGCGGTATTTTTGCCGGTATAAAGATAACTTTATCAAGATTAAAATTTATTTTGGAATCCAGCGCAAGTTTTAAATGGCCGTTATGTATGGGGTCAAACGATCCGCCAAAAAGTCCGATTCTCATCTAAATTGCCTCATAAAACTTTTTTCCTTCAGGAACATAGAACCCAACCGAGTTTTCATTCCCGGGCCCGTTTCGGGTATCAGTTTGGGATCTGCCTGAAAAGTACGCGTTAAAATTTGGAAGATATGGAAGAGTAGGATTGGGTATACTGGAGACTTTTCCTAAAACGTTTACTTCCAATATCGGCTGGCCATCCAGCGATAAGGAATTTTTATCTACATTAGCGGAAATGGAAATATCTGAACAAAAAGAAATGCTTAAAAAGGAAAACAAAATACAAAAAATTAGTATGGATTTTTCTGCCAAATGTCTCATATTGCGCTTTAAGCCAAAAAATGCTTTATATGCCGTTAATTTCTTTTTTGCCTAGCATTTTCACTTTACTTTTTGCGAAGATTTCAATTGCTTTATCAGTGTCGTCAAATTTAAATACCAATAAGCCCTTTTTTGAAGATTTTTCGGCCAGCCCGTACATATAATCTACATTTATTGAATTTTCAAACAGGGTCTTTAGGATCCCTGCGAGCGAACCGGCATTATCACCGGTTTCTGCAACTACCACTTCAGTAGTGTTGGCAATAAAATTGTTATCTTTTAAAAGTTTAATAGCTTCTTCAGTTTTATCAACCAAAAGCCTTACAGCGCCGAACTCAAGATTTTCAGATATTGTAATAGCATTTATGTTTATGCCATTTTTCCCTAAAAGATTGCACAGGCCATAAAGCGTGCCTTTAGAGTTTTTAAGAAAAACCGAAAGCTGGGTGATTTTCATTTTTTCTGCCTCCTTTTTTTATCTTGGTAATGTCAAAAATATCTTATTTCTTACTATTTTCCCTCTCCCATGCAGACTGTGTCATAACTCTGCGTATTGTCATCCTGAACTTGCCTGCCCGCCTTTGGAGGGGTTCAGGATCTCATTATCGTAGGATACTAGATTCTGAAATAAATTCAGAATGGGCATAAAGGTTAAAAAGTGTTGCTAAAAATGCCCCTAAACAGCTAAAAGATAGACGGAACACAATGTAAATGATAGCATGAAAGTTAAAAGGATTTAACTTTCATGAAAAAAACGCTGTCCGCGATGCGCAAGCAGTC
>JAPLKN010000088.1 GCA_026388075.1 Elusimicrobiota bacterium | reverse complement strand
GGTGCTTTTTAAATTATTAACTTTAATCATTTTCCTTGGGATATTTCTGACAAAATCAAGAACTGCGATTTTTGTATCAACAGTGTTCGGCGGATATTATTTCTACAATTATATTAAGAACAGTTCAAAAGTGCTAAAAATATTAATGATATTTTTAATTTTGGCTTTATTTTATATTACAAGCTTAAAATGTAATGTTGGAACATATTTTTTTGACAGAATTATATGGTGGAAAGCAGCCTGGAAAATGTTCTTAGATAATCCCTTTAAAGGTGTAGGATGGGGGAATTTTGAAAATTTTTATCTTTACTTAAGGCCTGCTTTATCCGTGAACTCAATATATGCGCATAACATATTTCTTCAGATACTTGCTGAAACAGGATTATTCGGATTTCTCTCATTTTCGATGTTGGGGTATTTTTATTTAGCTAAAATAAAAGCTACCAAAGAAAACATATTTCCAACAAGAGAGATAATTATCGTCTGCTTAACAGGTTTTTTAGCATTTAACTTGCTTGACTATAGTTTTTATATTCCGGCGCACATGATGCTTTTCTGGGTAGTTCTGGGCGCAGGATTTAAAAGCGAGTCTTATAAAAGAGAAAAACCATTTTTAAATCCATTGATATTAGTGTTTTTAATTTGTTTAATATCTTTCCCAATAATATCCTTTTTTTCTGCAAGCATACATTATCAAAGAGGCTCATTAAATTTAGCAAATAATAATTTCTCCGGGGCAAAACAAGAATTTGAAAGAGCGATAAAATATGATTCTTATCCGTCTATTTATTTTTCAAAAAGCGCGCAATTATATTTTAAATTATATTCTCAAAATAAAGACGGCCAAAATCTTAATGCAGCGATATTCTTTCAGAATCAGGCCATAAAGCGCAACAAATTAAATTCAGTTTATTGGTCCGACCTTTCTTGGCTGTACTGGACTAAAGGCGATATGGGGAAATCTGTAGAAGCTATCAAAAAAGCCGTTGAATACGATAAATTAAATCCTCATTATCAACTAACATTGAAGAAGTTTATCGGAAATTCAAAAAAATGATTAATTATTCACTTAAAAAGATATTTAATCCCATAATATTTTTTGCCCTTATTGTAACTGTATTTTTCTTTGATATTATTTTTCTCGGAAAAACTTATTTTTTAAGAGATTTGACTTTCATTTTTCATCCTTGGAAAATGTTTGTAACTCAATATATTCAAATTGGTAAAATGCCTCTTTGGAACCATTATGCTTTTTGCGGGATGCCTCATCTTGCTAACTGGCAGTCTGCAGTATTTTATCCTTTTTCAATGTTTTTCAGTTTTTTTAACTTTGTCATTGCTCTGAAACTTTACTTTATTGTAAACATGTTTATAGGCGGAATGTTTGTATATCTTTTCTCTCGCCAAAACAAGCTAACTAAATGGCAATCTATAGCAACGGCAATACTGTTCTCGTTAAATGGCTACATGATAACAAAAATTGAGTTCCTGAGTTATTTTGGGGCGAATATTTGGATTTTTGCGCTGCTTCTTTTCAGAAAAAACCCTATTATCCTTGGATTAGCCATTTCATTTGCTTTCTTTGCCGGCCATCAAATATTCTTCTGCATTTTGATGATTCTTATTTTTTATTTTTTCATGGATTTTAATGTTATTAAAACAAAATCTATTTTAAAAAACTTGATTTTGGCTGGATTTATTTCACTCGGGATAGTCGCATGCCAAATATTGCCGACCATAGAATTAGCAAAATATTCAGAAAGGGCAGCGAAAGGGATAGAGCCGATTATTGCTATGTTTTATTCTCTTAAATATTCAGATCTTTTTAATTTTTTGTCTCCCTATTTGAGCTTGGATAAGAATGCTTTTTATATCGGAGAAAAATTTGGCTGGACCAAATCTTTTTATGTAGGATTTATTGTATTTGCTTTTATTTTATGGAAAACCTTAACTTTGCCTTTGAATAGGACTAAAGTATTAGGTTTTTTTCTTTTAGTTATGGGAATTTTATTTTCATTGGGTGATTCCACTCCAATATATCCTTGGTTTTACAAACACTTTTTTAGTTTTATAGTGATTAGATATCCTTTTAAACTCATGATTTTTTCAATTGTTGGAATAATACTGCTTTTTCAGGAAAGTCTTAAAAATTTTCGTCCTGCGCCTTTGTTAGTTTTACTTTTTACAGTTGAATTGCTTGTGATTCCTTGGAATTTCCAACCCAAAATAAACGATTCTTATTTTTCCATAAAACCGGATACTGTTGGTTTTTTTGAAAAAAATCTAAAATATTCCAGATTTATATTAAGTCCGGGCACTGAAACTGGCCGCTCTTTAAAAGCAAAAAATCTTATGGAAGGTTGGCAAAAGGCAAGGAGCTTTTTATACGGTCTGGTATGCCTGCCTTATCATATCCCCTATGCATACGGCATTGGAGAGCCCCTGGCTCCTTCGTTAATTTCCGGTTTAGTAAATGCGGCTTATACGCAAAAGAATCCGCGGGAAGCTATTCCTTTTTACAAAAAACTGGGAGTCAAATATTTAATATGTAAGAATAAACTTAATAATGATTCCGGCTATAAGCTGGAACCTTTTACATCATTAAATATATACAGCATTAAAGATGTTCCGGAAAATACACTTTTTACGCCTGAAACGAAAGTAAGAAATATTTCAATATCTTTTGGAAAAATACTGGCAGTTATTAATTCAGATAAAAAAACAGAGATAACTTTTAATGAAACCTACCTTCCCGGATGGAAAACATATATAAATAAAAAAAGCGTTCCTACTTATTCCTCAAACGAAGGTTTCCGGAAATTTGAAATTGTAGAAGGGGAAAATAGGATATGGCAGATATATATGCCGGGCTCTTATAAAATCGGATTAATAATATCAATTATTTTTATATGCGGCATTCTTATATTTAGCATGATTAAACTGAATAAAAAAATTCAATAAAAAAATATAATTTTATGACTAAACTAAAAGTATTTTTGTTTATACTTGCGGGCCTTCTGATAATATTTTTTTCACCGTTAATTTTTACATTCAATAAAATAATTGGAAATTATGAGGATATTTATCTTCATTACTATCCTTTAAAGCATCTTGTTTCTCAAGAGATTATTTCCGGGAAAATTCCGCTTTGGAATCCCTACATTTTTGCCGGCCAGCCCATTCTAGCAAACCCTCAAAGCGCAATATTTTATCCTTTAAATATAATTTTCTACATTTTACCTTTGCATCTCGCTTTCAATTATTCCGCCGTAATACATTTCTTTTTAGGGGGATTATTTTTTTATCTTCTTCTTTCAAATTTGAGATATTGCCGCAGCGCGTCATTGATGGGCAGTATTGCATATACCTTTTCGTCATTTCTTGTTTATAAACTCCCTGCTGGACATTTCATAGCTTTAACAGGCTATGTCTGGTTGCCGTTGATAATTCTTTTTCTAAATAAGATTTCTGAAAATAATAATAATAATATAGGCTGGATTTTTGCCCTGGGAGCCTCAATTGCCTGCCAGTTTTTATCGGGGCATATTTTCCCGGTTTATATTTCTTTATTTTTTATATTAGTGCATTTTGCCTACAAAAAATTTGTTTATTGGAAAAATCTCCTTTTTTCTGGAATTATTTCTTTTTTGATTATTAGCATTCAACTGATTCCAACTGTTGAGCTTTCTCAAGTGGTAGAAACCGCAAATTGGCCGATTCTTGTAAAAAATTATTCTCTTCCATTAAAAAATCTCATAAGTATTGTCTTGCCGAACTTTTTCGGGAATATCCGGGATCATACTTATATTTTTCAAGAAAGCCCGTCATATTTTATTGAGAAAAACTGCCTTTATTTTGGTTTATTGCCTTTATTTTTTGCCGGACTAGGGTTCTATTTATCAATAATTAGAAAGAAATATTTCTATCCGGTATTATTTTTAATAGGTATTGTTTTAGCATTAGGATTTAACACTTTTATTTATAATTTAATGTATTCATTAATGCCGGGAATTGGATTTCTAAGAGTCCCGGCAAGATTTTTTTATTTGAGTCTAATAGCTCTAATTATTTTATCAAGTTATTCTTGGCATAATTATGCCAAGAAAATAAATGTAAAATTGAAAATATTTCTGATAATTTTTACTGTTGTTAATCTCTTTGTTTGGGGAGAAAAATTTATTTATTCCGAAGATATCAGGCCTTTTTTGAAAAAGTCCGATATAGCTAGCTATATCAGTCCGTTATATAGAATAATAACTGAACCTGAAAAATATTCGGCAAATAAGTCTATGATGTACAGAAATTTTAATTTAAATGGATTTGAAGCAGTATTTTTGAAAGATTTTACCCAATATATTGGACTTCAGGAAAAATATGTCTTAACGACTACAGGGCTTGCGCGCTGGGATTTAAATTCTCCGTTATCAAAAGGGTTCTCTTTAGGATATCTAGTTTCTTCTCAAAAAGCAGCTAATCTAAAGTTTTTAGGAGAAATTTCAAAAAATACTTTTTTATATGCTTTAGAAAAACCTCTTCCTAAGGTTTTTATTGCTGAGAAATATGTCTATATACCTGATAGCGAGCCCTATGAACAGATCGGGTACTTAAAAACGCTTAAGTTCTCGCCTGATAAAGAAATTCTTTTAGGAACTGAGCTTAAAAAAAATCCGTGGATAAGCGGGAAAGGCACGGTGATTTCATATCTATGCGGCACGTCAAAAATAGAAAGCGAAATATCCTTGAGTTCTGATTCAATTGTTGTTTTCAGTGAAATGTTTTATTCCGGATGGAAAGCCGCTTATGGAAAAACAAAACTTCAGCTTCTAAGAGGAAACAAAATATTCAGAGTTCTTGTTCTGCCTAAAGGCAGCTATATTGGGAAAAATAAGATTATTCTATATTTTCAATCCCAGTCCTTTATTTTTGGCCTTTATATTACTCTTGCTTTTATATTGTCAATTTTAACTTATTTAGTTTTAATAAGAAAATACTCAAAAAAGATCTTTCTTAATCGCATTTTATTTAAGTTTTTAAAGCAGAAACTAATTAGTTGACATAAAAAAAATATATTGATAAAATTAACCTGTAGTTAATATATTAAAAGGAGGATTTAGAATGAGAAAATTGGTTGCTGTTTTTCTTATGCTTACGCTTATTGCTCCGCTATCCTTTGCTAAAATGGGCAAAGCGAAAAAGTCGCAAGCTGAACAGATGTATGGTTTGGGTTTCAACACACAGACCGGCATCTCGGCAGTTTCTTTGCGTTATTGGAAAAAAGGCGAAATTGGTTTTGAAGGCATGCTGGGATACTACAGCTATGATAATTCAACCAATGGTTCACTCGTCGGTGGAAAACTCTTAATGCCGATTAAAGATGAAAAAAACTTGACATGTTATTGGTTTGGAATGCTTGGACTTCGCAATCAATCTGTTGCAGGCGCATCAGCTTCAGGAACTTTTATCGGAGCCGGTGTAGGTGTTGAATTTTTCTTTGAAGAACTGCCTAACCTAGGCTTTGGCGCTGAAATAGGGCTTGCTAATACCGGCGGAGATGCTTATACCGGTACAAAAGGAACAGCATTGTTTTCAGGCTCAATTGATAGCGTAGGTATTCGGTATTATTTTAAATAATTAATAATTACCAAAAATTTTAGATACGCGCAAAGGCAGCTTTATTAGCTTAAAGCTTTTGCGCGTATTTGCTTAAACCCTGATGACAAAAAAATTTAGCCTGCCTATTATTTTGTTTTTGTTAA
The DNA here is from genome assembly GCA_026388075.1 of Elusimicrobiota bacterium. NCBI lineage: Bacteria > Pseudomonadati > Elusimicrobiota > Elusimicrobiota bacterium. The sequence goes on along the minus strand of JAPLKN010000088.1, from coordinate 8,162 downwards.
GTATTTCTATACCTGCTTTTGGTTCAATTTTAAGCGTAGAAACCGATTATAGACTCCGCGGTATCAGTTACAGCAGTACTGAGATTTTCGCAACCACATCAACTAATACTTCGCTGTCATATTACAGTCAAAGATTAATGATTTCTCTTCGCGGCAATTTTGATCAAAATATTGAGATAGGCTCTAAGCTAACCTCTTTAGGAATTGTCAGCACAACAAACACCGTATTTCTTGTTCCTTATCCAAAAACTGATTTTACTCCATATGTTGAAAATGCGTACGTTAAATTTAAAAATTTGGGAGAAAAACCGGTTGATTTAATAATCGGCAAACAAAGCCTCTGTTATGGTACAGGGCTCATCGTTTGTGATAACGGAACAGGATTCAATACAATACGCCTAACAGGCCATTGCGATCTTGCCTTACCTTTTTTTAAGTCAACTATTTTGCCGATAAACGCTGAATATTTTACCGCTAAAGTTCAGGAAACCCTTAATTTAAGTTCGGATGCGGATGTTTACGGGGGATTACTGAAACTTGAAATAAACAAAAATTTATGGGAATTCGGCTATTTCGGGGAAGATGATTTTTCCGGCACGCAATACGTTCGCGGTTCAAACATATACAACACAAAAGCCATTGTTAAACGTTTCCTTGATCTCCGTATCGGTAAAAAAGAAGATATATCAGAATACCAGATAGAGATAGCTAAACAAACGGGTTATGTTACAAGGACTGACGGTGTTGCAATTAATTTTGACGGTATGGGGTATTTGTTTTACGGAAAATTAGTAAACGAAAAAACAAGATTGGGAAAAGTTGCTGCAAGGGCTTTAATTTCGTATGCTTCAGGTAATGACGATCCTTACTCTTTTTCTGATGATAAATCCTTTTCGCCGACTTATACAAAAAGATATGACGGGATGGAAAGAGGCGGTTACGGGATGATTTTCGGGGCAAGTCCGGTTGAGTCTTTTTTTAATATTCCTATAGGATATTCCGGCATAAATACTTTAAATATAGGGACAGACATTTCTCCGATATATAATTGGACATTTTGCCTTGATTATTTCCTTTTTTCTGCTTCACAGGCTCCGAAGGGATCTCCGGAAGCATCGGGTTTTGAAAAATTTTACGGGGCTAACTTTTCTTTAGGTTCTGAAGTAGACTTGTCTTTAAAATTCATTCATTCTAAATATTCTGATATAGGTTTTGCATATTCCATCTATTCTCCTCCGCAGGCGTCAGCTTATTGGCCAAATCCGAAAACCGTAAATTCTCTCCGATTTGAAGCATCCGCAAGATTTTAATCAAACAATGAAAAAAATTCATCTAGCTTTTCTATGGCATCAACATCAGCCGGTATACAAAAATCCTTCAACAGGGATTTATGAGCTTCCCTGGGTGCGTCTTCATGCAACAAAAGATTATTATGATATGGCGGAAATTCTTGAAAAATTTCCAAAAATTAAAGCTAATTTTAATCTGGTGCCGTCGTTACTGGTTCAGCTTGAAGACTATGCAAGAGGAACAGCCCATGATAAATACCTTGATCTAACCCTTAAAGATGCCGCTGAAATTACGGAAGACGAAAAAATTTTCATACTTCACAATTTTTTTATGGCAAACTGGGAAACTATGGTTTTTCCTCATAACCGTTATCATCAGCTTCTTGAAAAAAGGGGGAGGCAAACATCTCAAGAAGAACTGAAAAGAATATTGTCATATTTTACAATTATCGACATGCGCGACCTTCAGGTATGGTTTAATCTTGCTTGGATGGACCCTTACTGGAGAAAAGCTGATCCGTTAGTAAAATCGCTTTTTGACAAAGGCAGGGACTTTTCGGAACAAGAAAAAGATCTTTTAATCCAGAAACAAAGAGAGATTTGCGGAAAAATAGCTGAAAAACACAAAAGTTTGCAGGACAGAGGCCAGATAGAAATAACTACAACACCTTTTTATCACCCTATTTTACCGCTATTGTGCGATACAAATAAAGGAATTGAATCCTTTCCTGGCATTAGTCTGCCTAAAAAAAGATTTCAGCATCCCGAAGATGCCAAAATACAGATACAAAAAGCCATAGATTACTACACAAAATGCTTTGGAAAATCCCCAAAAGGAATGTGGCCGTCGGAAGGGTCGGTTTCTGAAGACGTTGTAGCAATTTTTGCCGAGAGGGGTATCCAATGGATTGCTACTGATGAAGAAATCCTTTATAGAAGCCATCACGGCTTAAGAAAAGGAAAAGATATATTTAAACCTTATAAACTTGATATTTTAGGAAACAATTTAAATATAATTTTTAGGGACCACGGCCTTTCGGATTCAATCGGATTTATATATTCTAAAATGCAGCCAAAAGATGCTGTTAATGATTTTATTCATAAAATACACGCCATAAAAAATTCGTTCAAAGATTCTGAAGAAAATAATCTTATTTCAATAATTCTTGACGGTGAAAACTGCTGGGAATTTTACCAAAATGACGGGAATGATTTCCTAAATCTTTTGTATCAAACAATCAGCGATGATCCTGAAATTGAAACTGTTACTATAAGCGATTATATTGAAAAAAATCCTCCCAAAGATACCTTAAAAAAGCTCTGGCCGGGTTCCTGGATAAACGGGAACTTTAATATTTGGATAGGCCATAATGAAGATAATCTTGCATGGCAGTATCTTGAGGAGGCCAGGATTTTATTAACCAACTACGTAAAGGAACATCCTGAGAAAAAAGACTTTCCTGAAGTAAAACAAGCATGGGAAAATCTTTATATAGCTGAGGGATCAGATTGGACTTGGTGGTACGGCGACGATCATTTTTCGGGAAACGACCAGATATTTGATCTGCTCTTCAGGCAGTATTTGATTAATATTTATGAACTTTTGAACCATAAAGTTCCCGATTATTTAAAAAAAGCCATCAAAAAAATAACGCAGAGAGGGCCGGACATAGAACCTCTGGATTTCATAAAGCCTAAAATAGACGGATTGGTTACCAATTACTTTGAATGGCAGAATGCGGGCTTTTATGAAGTTGGTTATCACGGCGGGTCAATGCACCAGGTTGAAACGGTTATTAAATCTTTTCATTATGGATTTGATCTTGAAAATATTTACTTCAGATTTGATTTAAATATTCCTATAAACTCTAAATTGATTGAAGAATTATCGTTTCATGTTATTTTTATCGGTGCAATGAATACCGAAACAATCCTTTCATTCAATTCGGAAGGGAAAGTAAGTAATTTTACTTTAAAAAATATTTCTGAAACCGTCGTTTTGAACAAAGCCGCGGCTCAAAAAGTTATTGAGATGGCAATTCCCATTAAAAATATTATAGCTGAAAAAACCGGTTCTATTGAATTCGTTATAACAGTCCAAAAAAATGGATTTGAAATAGAAAGATGGCCTTACCAAAGTTCTGTAACTATGCCGGAACCCTCAGAAGATTTTTCACTCCATAAATGGTCAGTTTAAAGAAAAACGTTAGGAAAGTTAGAAAGTTAGAAGGTTTAAATGTTAAAAGTTGACAGTTCAAAAACTTTCATAACCTTCTAAACTTTAAAACATCTTTACTAGTTTGACAATCCTTTCAGTCATTTCTATAATAAAAAAATCAAAATACGGAGAGTTTAATGAAGATTAGCAGCATAAAAATTGGGAAGAAAAAGGCTCTGGGCATAGATATTCCTATGCCAAATGCAAAATTGATTCTTGCGCTTGGTAAAAAAGGATATTTAATGTGCGGCTATCTAAATCTTGAAACAGCGGAAAAATTGGGTGATTGCGCGGGAGTAATTAAAGGAGTAAAAAATTTGGAAGACCTTTTGAAAGGCAAAGTCGTACAATTAACTTCTAAAGCCAAAAAAATGGGAATAAAAGCCGGTATGACCGGGAAAAAAGCGCTTTCTAAATTAGTTTGAAATATTAAACTATTTTTAACCTGCCCCGTTAGAAACAGTTTAAAACTATTTATTTCTAAAACTACGAAAAGCTATATTCATCGTCTTATCATATTCCTTACTTTTTCTTAATGTTTGGCTGTTTCTAACGGGACCTGCAATTCCCCGCATCTTGATGCGGGGTAACCAATAACTTCTCCCTCGCTCGCGGTTCGACTATGCAATTCGACAGGCTCATTGTCCTGAGCAAAGTCGAAGGACTCACCGCCCTGAGTAAAATGGTTCAACAAGCTCACCATCCTGAGTGAAATCGAAGAGATCGAAGGGCAGGCTCGGCCCAAAGACCTACCCTTTGAAAAAGGGAGATTGTCAGCCCCCGCCCGCCGTCGGGCGCGGCAAGGCTGACCCGCCGTGTGCAGGGATCTCGCAAAAGTTATTTGAAGTTCATATTGTGCTCGACAAGTCCGCTCCTTCGACAGGCTCAGGATCGTTATCACAGACCGGGGGCGGTTTCGTGTCTGATGCAATTCTTCTAAGTTAATTCACTTCAAATAAAATCCTTTTTTTGCAAACCATTTCTAAAAAGAATATCTCAATCAAGTCTAAAGAATCCTTATTTTATATCTTTATAAATACTTAAAAATCTGATAAATAGGCAAAAAATCAGGTTGACAAATCCTGAAGATTCTATCATTGACAAAAAGATAGCAAAAATATACAATTTTAATTCGTTTTATAATTGGTTTTTGAACGTGAAGAAGAAAAAAATGGGCACAAGAAGACAGGGAAGAGAAGCAACCCTTCAAATGCTTTATCTGTGCGATACCTGCGGATTTTCAAGGGATGAAGTTATACCTTTTTCTCAGACTCTTGAAATCCAAAGTGTTTCAAGGGATTTTGCATTGGAGCTTTTTACGGGCGCATGGGATAAAAAAGAGCTTCTTGACAGCCTTATTACAAAGTGCGCGGAAAACTGGGATCTCGCAAGAATGGCTGTTGTTGACCGTAATATATTAAGAATGGCAGCATTTGAAATAATAGGCATGCCGGAAACCCCGATCAATGTAGTAATTGATGAAGCGGTTGAAATCGCCAAAAAATATTCCACATCTGATTCCAGCAAGTTTGTAAACGGCATATTGGACAAACTTAAGACCGAACGAAAAAAGACCGCCTTAAACACTTGATTTGGTTTTTTAGACTAAATCCGGGAGCAACTCCTTTATGGCAGATAATAAAATCCTTTATGAAATAGAGAAATTAAGAAAAGAAATCCGGCGATACGATTACCTGTACTATGTCTTAAACAAGCCGGAAATTGCCGATTACGAGTATGACCAGCTTTTGAAAAGGCTTGACCTGTTAGAAAAGCAGTATCCGGAATATCAAACGCCCGATTCGCCCACCCAAAGAGTAGGAGGGAAAGCTTCTCCTACATTCAATCCCGTAAAGCATTCAATCCCGATGCTTTCTTTGGACAATACTTACTCCGAGGAAGAGTTTAAAGATTGGTACGAGCGGGTTGAAAAGGGTTTGAATGGGGAATATCCGGAATTTGTGGTAGAGCTTAAGATAGACGGGGTTAGCGCGAACCTTATATACGAAAATGGGATACTCGTAACAGGTGCTACAAGAGGAGATGGAGAGACAGGAGAAGATATAACTCCGAATATTAAGACTATACGTTCAATCCCCTTAAGACTAATGATAGATAATCCTCCCTCATATCTGGAAGTCAGGGGGGAGGTATATATGGAAAAAAAAGGCTTCCTTGACCTTAACAAAAAGATGTCAGAAATAGGGGAACCCTTATTTGCTAATTCGCGAAATGCCGCGGCGGGATCATTAAGGCAGAAAAACCCTAAGATTACGGCAGAAAGGCCCCTCAAGTTCTTGGTCCACTCTCTAGGTAATATCAGCGGCAAAGAATTTGCAAATCATTGGGAATTCATGAAATTCTGCAACAAAATAGGGTTCATGACTGATCCAAATACAAGGGTGTCGCGTTCAATAAATGAAGTAATAAAACTTCATAGACTTATGGAAGAAAAAAGGGATACAATACCTTTTGAAATAGATGGAATCGTAGTTAAAGTAAATTCTATAAAACATCAAAAAATACTTGGATTTACAGCTAAAAGTCCTCGCTGGGCAGTTGCTTTTAAATTCAAAGCCCGTGAGGCAACCACCAGAGTAAATAATATCCGGGCGCAGATTGGAAGAACGGGCATAATTACTCCAGTTGCGGACCTTGAACCTGTGGAAATTTCAGGAGTTACTGTATCGCGCGCCACTTTACACAATTTTGATGAAATTAAGCGCCTTGATGTAATGATCGGGGATACTGTTTTGGTGGAGCGGGCAGGAGATGTAATACCAAAAGTAGTAAAGGTCATTGAAACTAAACGTTCCGGAAACGAAAAACCTTTTCCTGTGCCCACAGAATGCCCGGTTTGCCATAATCCAATCACAAAAGAAAAGGAAGAAGAAGTGGCTTACCGATGTATAAATCCTTCCTGTCCTGCCCAGATTGAAAAAGGGCTTTTTCATTTTGGCAAGCGCGCGGCAATGGATATAGTGGGACTGGGAGATGTTGTAATTGCACAGCTTGTAAGAAATAAAACCGTCAAGACATTTGCCGATATATATGCTTTAAAAAAGGACGATCTTTTTAAACTTGAGTTATTCAAGGACAAAAAAACCCAAAATTTACTGGATGCAGTTGAAAAAAGCAAGAAACAACCGCTGAGCAGATTGCTTTTTGCGTTCGGGATACGCCACGTAGGCGAAAAAGCCGCCTGGGTATTGGCTGAAAAATTCGGGAATATGGATAAATTGATACCTGCAACTTTTGAAGATTTAACGTCAATAAATGAAGTGGGGCCGATTATGGCTCAGTCTATCGTTGATTTTTTTTCTCAGGATTCCGTCAAAAAGCTTATTAAACAACTGAAAGATTGTGGTGTTAATATGGCTGAACCGAAAAAGGAGAAGAAATCCCAGCCTTTGGCAGGTAAAACCATAGTTTTGACGGGAGAGTTAAAAAGTTTTAGCCGCAACGATGCAGAAAAAAAGATAAGAGAGTTTGGCGGTAATCCCACATCTTCGGTCAGCAAGAAAACTGATTTTGTTGTTGCTGGTGAAGATCCGGGCTCAAAGTTTGAAAAAGCAAAAGGATTGGGCGTAAAAATAATAAGCGAATCAGAATTCCTTAAACTGATTAATAGCCGTACAACCTCGTAGGTTGAATGGCAGGAATTGATTAATGAGGAAAGATCCTCTAGTAAACAATGAACTTTATCATGTTTATACTCGAAGCATTGCCGAATTTAGAATTTTGGAGAATAAAAAGGATACTCAGCGTTTTATTGATACTCTACATTATTATCAAAACGAAAAACCTGAAAAAAGTTTTTCATGGTATTTACGCTCTGCTGTTCATGAAAACAACTTAGATGTCTTAAGCAAATTCAAATTAGTTGATATTATTGCTTTTTGTATTATGCCTACACATGTTCATTTTATTCTTAAACAACTAAAAAACAAAGGGATTTCTATTTTTATGTCAAATTTATTAAATAGTTATACGAGATACTTTAATAAAAAATTTAATAGAAAAGGTCCTCTGTGGGAGGGAAGATTTAAAAGTATTCTAATTAAGAGCAATGAATATCTACTTCATTTAACAAGATATATCCACTTAAACCCAGTCACGGCCAATTTGGTTAATAAGCCGGAAGAATGGAGAGAATCTTCTTATAGAGAATATCTTGGTCTTGCAGATAAAGAAATTACCAACTCCAAAAATATTCTGGAAATTAATATTTCTGACTACAGATATTTTGTTGAAGATAGAATTTCTTATCAAAAGGAATTAGGGAATATAAAGCATTTGTTATGTGATTAGCCGTTCAACCTACGAGGTTGTATGGCTGTTGAGAGGAAAATGGCAAGTCAGGTATATTTTCTTCCTTGGAAAAAAATAAAAGAATTTCCTGAATGGATTAAAACCACAGGGGCATTCAAACACATACAAGCCAGGGAATTCGTTGCGCTTAAGATACATTTCGGCGAGGAAGGAAATACCGGATTTATAAATCCGGAGTTTGTTAGGCCGATTGTAAAATATATAAAAGATCGTACAGGATTTCCTTTTTTGACTGATGCAAGCACCATTTACGTTGGAAAACGGGCTGACGCTTATCATCATCTTTCAATAGCTGATAAACACGGTTTTAATATCAAAAACTG
>JAPLKN010000087.1 GCA_026388075.1 Elusimicrobiota bacterium | reverse complement strand
CATTACATAAAACCAGGTCTGCTCTTTGTGTAAATCAGCTCCAACATAATTCATGGTGGTTCCTCCTTTTTGTTATTTGTTTCGCTAAAATATTTTAGCAAAACTGTGAGGAACCACCTAACATATTATCAGGCTTTACTTGTTTTACTTGCTGCCGTACCACAAACCAACCCCCCCGCATGGTTTCTTTGAAACCAAATCAGCGGGGCAGGCGGAGTTGGTTTGTGGTTATTTTTTGTTTATTGAGAGTAAAAGTCGTTCTCTCCTTAATTCCTTTATCAATTCTTCTTCGCTAGGCAGGTACAGTTTATACCGTGAGGCAAAAATCTGTTTGTTAATGTTAGAAAGAGTATATCTAACAACTGCGTCCTTTTTATCTTCGCATAAAATAAGTCCGACTGTTGGGATATCATCCTTTTGCTTAATTTCACGGTCATAATAATTCACATACATCTGCATTTGACCGATATCCTGATGAACTAGTTTGCCGATTTTTAAATCAATGATCACATAGCACTTCAAAATTGTGTTATAAAACACCAAATCAATGTAAAAGTGATCTCCGTCCAGTGAAATTCTTTTCTGACGCGCAACAAAAGTAAAACCTTTGCCTAATTCAAGCAGAAATTTCGAAAGATTGTCAATAAGTGCCTGTTCTAATTTGCTTTCATATAATTTGGATTGCGGAGAAAGCCCTGTAAACTCTAAAACATACGGATCTTTAATCATATCCTCATACGTTTGAAGTTTTTGTCCTTTTTGGGCTAATTTCATAAGACCTTTTTTATCTTTACTTAACGCTAGGCGCTCAAAAAGCAGCGAGCCTTTTTGACGCTCCAACTCCCTGGCCGACCAGTTATTTTTAACGCATTCAATCTCATAGAATGAACGGGCTTCCGGTTTTTCTACACGCATCAAGATACGGTAATGGCTCCAGCTTAATTCTCGACGCAGTGTGTCTAGAATTGGATATGCTTCATAAAATCTTCTCATATTCCATAAATTACTTGAATCAAATCCTTTCACAAAATCAGCAGACAATCGTTCAGCAAGTTTTTCTATTAGTTTAGCGCCGTAAGCAGCACGGTTTTTCCCTTTTTGTTCTTCCTGGACTATTTCTCGTCCTATATGCCAATATGCCGATACCATTTCAGCATTAACCGCATGTACAATATTACCGCGAGCAGTATCAATAATTTCCCTTATTCGCTCATATATACTATTCATGGGTAACTGAGATTTAATTAATTTTTTTGTTTTTGATTTTTTAGATTTCATACCTGAGTTCCTTTAATATTTTTGGCAGCCTTTTTATTGGACTTCAAGTCTATCGCGGTGCCAGGCTTTACTTGTTTTACTTGCTGCCGTACCACCTACCCGCCCTTGCGGGACTCCATTTAATAGCACTTACGGAAGTCGCGCGGTGGTACAACTTAGTAGATTGTATCGGATAATCAAAAAACCACCTTTCGGTGGTTTTAGAATATTCAATATTTAAGAAAATTTTTTTAAACATTTTAGTAACACTTATGCCTTTTCCGGCATTTCATTTTGCTGAAAATTAAGGACTTTAATCAAATGTAAATCGAACTTACTGAACGAAGTTCGAACCTACTATGAACATGAGCAAGCCGATTGATGACTTCTGACCGGCTTTCCCTTCGCT
>JAPLKN010000086.1 GCA_026388075.1 Elusimicrobiota bacterium | reverse complement strand
TTGAAAATTGGGATTACCGCTTTCGTCAAATCATAAGGTGTAGGAGGATTTTCTCTGTCTGAGAAGACATTGCATATCCATATGCTCCGGCACAATTTACAACTAACAAGCCATCTTGCGGAACCCAAGGCAATAACCTTTCCTTTCCCAAAAAATCCCCTGTTTCGCATATGGGCCCGACAACATCAACTTTTATTTTTGGCTGTAAAGATTTCTTTACCGGAATAATTTCATGATACGCGTCATAAAGAGTTGGACGAATCAGATCGTTCATCCCGCCGTCAACTATCAGAAAATTTTTTCCGCCCGATTGTTTCCGGTAAATAACCTTTACAAGTAAAAAACCTGCGTTTCCTACAATGTATCGGCCGGGCTCAAAAATGAAAGTGCCGGAAAAATTCTTGAAAATTGGGATTACCGCTTTCGTCAAATCATAAGGTGTAGGAGGATTTTCTCTGTCATATCTAATGCCGAGGCCTCCTCCCAGATTAATATAATTCAAATGAATCCCGATATTTGACAATTTTTCAAAAAGAACGTTGATTCTTTGTGCCGCAAGTTTAAAAGGAGCGGCTTCAACGATTTGAGAACCAATATGGCAATGAATGCCTTCCACGCTTATTGAAGACATTTTTTTTGCCATTTTATACGCCGAAATTGCCTGTGAATACGGTATTCCGAATTTGCCGCCCTTTTTCCCTGTAGTTATGTAGTGATGCGTATCGGGATCAACATTAGGGTTAATCCTGAAAGCAATTTTTGCTTTTTTCTTTAAACGGGTCGCAACCTCATTTATTGAACTTAGTTCTTCCAAAGATTCAACATTAAATATCAAAATATTTTCTCTCAGCGCATAACTTATTTCTTCGCGTGTTTTTCCGATCCCCGCATAGACTATCTTTTTTGAAGGAAAACCAGCCCTTAGAGAACGGTAGAGTTCTCCGCCCGAAGTTATATCAGCTCCTGCTCCATTTTTTGAAAGAACCTTAAGAATAGAAAAATTTGAGTTTGCCTTTACTGCGTAGCATACAATATGGGGGACGCTGGAAAGGGCATCGTCAAACACAGTAAAATTATTAATTAGTCCCGCCCTTGAATAAACATATAGAGGCGTGCCGAATTTCTTCGCAAGCGATTCAAAAGAAACATTCTCTATGAATAAATTCCCTTTTCTGTAATTCAGCATTTTTTTATTTTGTAATAATCATATACAAGCCGGCAAGAATTAAAGCCGCGGCAAATATTTTTCTCAATATATCATTTGAAAGAGAAACGGCAATATTTGCTCCCAAGAGACCGCCGAAAAAAAAGCCCAAGGCAATAAGTAATCCTACTACTAAATTTACATTGCCGCTTTTGTAGTATGTTATAGCGGCAAGAAGTCCGATCGGAAGAACCATCAAAGCAAGCGTAGTTCCTTGAGCGGTTTGCTGCGACATTTTAAAAATTAAAATGAGAGCGGGGATAAGAATTAGGCCTCCGCCTATCCCAAGAAGCCCGCTGAATACTCCCGCTACAAGGCCGATCAAAATTGACAATAAAACAACGCTCATTTTATTATTACATTTTCAGTTTGCTTCCGTTGCAAACAGTTTCTACTAAAAGTATGCAGAGACAACCTATACACCGAATTCTGTATCCCGCACATAAAAAACTGTTTCCAGTTCTACAATTGTGGATTTCATTGCTTATCCCTAAAGGAAAAACATGAAATTCAACAGTGCTTAATGTGCGGGACGGAGACCATTTCTCTGTTCCGCAAATTACTTTGCGGAATCAAGCGGCCTGTATATTGGCCTTGCTTTCCAGTAAGGATTTGGCCGTTTCACTTCCCGCCTTGCAGCAGGAACTCACCCCCCCTTCTTTGCTTTCGCAAAGAAAGCAGGGGGGGTCCTCCCCCTTTCGGACAAGGACGTCTCTGTTCGCACCTCTATCCAGCACCTATTCTTGCCAGTAAAATTATGTTACTTGTTCCAAGAAAAAAATTTAATTTTTGAGAATACAAAATATCATATTCATTGACAAAAATAGGTGCTGGGCGATGGGAATTACCCACTACCGTTCCCCTACTGCTTCGCTTTGCGAAGCAAAGCGGTTGAGGTAAAGTTCGGACTTTCCTCCCCCATCAATACGATGGAAGCGGTCTCCCGGTTGCCTCTGCTTTCAAATAACAATTTAAAACTTAAGCATCAATTGGCTTTCAGGAACTAGCTGTTTTTTGTTCGCTGCTTTATCAATTGCCTGATTTGCCAATTTATCCGCTGCTTTATTTTTTTCTCTCGGCACATATTTTATCTCAAATTTATCAAATTCTGAAAGCATCTGGTTTGCAAATTCAAAATAAGCTTTCAGGGTCTGATCCTTAGTCCTATACTTTCCCTGTAACTGCCGAACTACTAGCTCAGAATCCAAATGAACCGTAACACTGCAGGGCAAATATTTCTTGGCGATCTTTAAGCCTGAAACAAGCCCCTTGTATTCAGCGACATTATTTGTCGTCTGTCCGATATATTCTCCGGACTGTTCAATAATTTTGCCGTTTTTATCCAGAATTATTATGCCGATTCCGGCGTGTCCGGGATTTCCGCGCGATGCTCCGTCAGTGTAAATTTCAAGTTCCATTTTTTTTATAGATTATTCTTGAGCAATTGTCACATATTACGAAATCCTTGCCTTTGCAAATATCGTTAATTGTCTGCGGACGAAGCACAGTACTGCATCCCTCACAAATATCTCCGTCCAAGCCAACCACGGCGATTCCGTCACGTCCTTCCCTTATGTAATTATACCTGCCAAGAAGTTCATCAGGTATTTTTTTGGCAAATTCTTCTCTTTCTGCCTGAAGTTTTTCTATTTCCACCTGAATTCTTTTTGACTCTTCTTCTATCTTTGAAATCTTGGTCTGAATTTCGGATTCTTTGGCTTTCAAATCATTTTCTCTCTGTTTAACCTTTACGGATTCCTGGTCAATTTTTTCCATCAAATCTAAAATCTCGTCTTCAAGCACTGACTTGTTGGCTTTAGCTCCTTCAATTTCGATAAGCAATGCCTTGTATGCCTCGTTGGATTTTATGGAATTCAGTTCCATGTTATGTTTTTTTATT
>JAPLKN010000085.1 GCA_026388075.1 Elusimicrobiota bacterium | reverse complement strand
ATTAAACTGCGATTTCTTAAAATCCCTTCCTCCAACCATAGCCCTTATCCCGCCGGTTTTCGGATCTATTGCAATAAGCGCTCCCTGAACTTTAACTGTGGTTGTTCCGGCCATCACCGAGGGAGTGCTTAACGCGATAAGATAAGGTTCTCGTTCAATATCAAAAGCGCTTAAAGATTCCTCAATTGCTTTTTCTGCGGCCATCTGTGCGTTAATGTCAAGTGTCGTGTAAATAGAAAGCCCGCCGCGGTAAATCATATCAGTGCCATATATTGGTTCAAGAGTAGTTCTTACGTACTCCACGAAATAAGAAGCTTTCGCTGTAGGTATTTCGGATTTTTCAATATTAATTATTTCAGCGTTGGCTTCAATTTCTTGCTGTTCAGTTATGAAGCCCATGTTTTTCATTCTTTTTAAAACAACTGCACGCCTGTTTAACGCTCTTTCCAAATTATTAAAAGGAGAATAATAGTTTGGCGCCCTGGGAAGACCTGCCAGCATGGCGCATTCCGCTAAGTTTAAATCCTTGGCATGTTTTGAAAAATATATTTTTGCTGCGAATTCCACGCCGTAGGCGCCTGATCCGAGATAAATCTGGTTTAAATATAACTGCAGAATTTCGTCTTTGGAATAATAGTGTTCAAGCTGCAGCGTGATAATTAGCTCTTTGATTTTTCTTAAGAAAGTTCGTTCGGGGGTAAGAAATATTGTTTTGGCTAGCTGCTGGGTTATTGTAGACCCGCCCTGGGCGACTTTTCTATGGATAAGGTTATTTATAGTTGCCCGAAGGATTCCCTTTGGGGAAATTCCCCAATGTTTATAGAAGTTTATATCCTCTATGGCCAGAAAGGCGTTTCTTAAATTATCGGGGATTTCATGGATCGGGGTGAGAGTTCTTTTTTCAGCATAAAGTTCAGTTATGAGTTCGCCCTTAAAGTCGTAAATTTTAGTTGCAAGGCTGGGAGTATAGTCTTCCAATGCGGTGATTGACGGGAGGCTTCCCAAATCATAGGCTATTTTACCAATATAAAATGAGGCAATAATAGAAAAAAGTATAAAAAGCCATATATATATGGTTTTTTTAATTTTGCTTAGAAAGTCAGTTAATTTTTCCATTTTTTTCAGATTCGCAGAAAATCTCCCTCGTTTTGCCCTGAGAAATGCAAAGCATTTCCAGGACTTGAGTCCCTGAAATCGCATTTGCGATTTCTAGGGGCTTCGCTAAACGAAGCAGGGGGGGTGAATGCGAAGATGAACCCGCCTAATCCTGTCGGCAGAGTTTCAGTAGCATGAGATTTTTTAAGAAGAATTTATTATATCCTAAAAACTCTATATTGTCAAAAATATATTGAATGTGGCTGCTATATAGAAAAAAGCAGCATGGAAAATATTTATTAGCTAAAGACAACCTTTGAAAAGCCGAGAATAATATGATATATTTCCCATGGATGGTAAACCCCGTTAGAGACATCGGGCACTTCGCCCCGTTAGAAATTTTAGCTAGCTCAGAAATATGGTTAAGCCCCTGTCTGAATCAACGTTTCAGCCAACAATTTCTAACGGGGTAAAGAGAAAAATGTATAACAAAATATCTAAAATTATTCTGGTTCTATTATTATTTTGTGTTTACCCGTGTTACGGCGCGCGGGAATACGGGAATGAGCTTATTGATGCGGTAAAAGACAATGATTCGATCAAAGTCCAAAACCTTCTAGATTCGGGAAGCGAGATAAATTCAAAAGATTCCAGCGGAAAAAACGCGCTAATTTGGGCAACTGAAAAAGACTATAATGATATAGCTAAAATCTTGATAGAAAAAGGGGCTGAGGTAAATTCTAGTTACAGCTATGGAATGAGTATTTTAATGTCTGCCATAAACCGGGGAAGAACTGAAATAGCGAAATACTTGATAGAAAAAGGGGCGAATGTCAATACTGTTTTAAATAATGAAATAACCGCGCTGTCGCTTGCGGTTGAAAAAAACCAAACTGAGCTGGCGAAACTTTTAATTAAATACGGCGCTGATCTGAATTTTGAAGGGAAAAAAAGGCCGACAGTTCTGGTCCAAGCTTTAAGAAACGAAAACGAAGAAATAATAGATCTGATAAAAAGTTCCGGCCATAAACCTCTTAATGTTATTGAAGCCATTTTGCTTAATGATATTTCTGCCCTTAAAAACTTTTTGAATAAAGGGGGCTTTATAGAGCCGGATGGCAAGGATATCATTAAAGCATTAAATTTGGCTGTTTCAAAGGGATATGAAAAAGCAAGTATCTTTACTATTGAAAATCTTGACGATATAAATTTGGTTGCTAGCTTCGGTTATAATATTCTAATTGATGCTGTGAATGCAAATAATGTTGAGATAATGCGGGCCCTGATTAAAAAAGAAGTAAATCTGAATTTAAGGGGAAAAAATGGTGTAACAGCGCTTATTCTTGCGTCATCAAAAGGGTATTTTGATATAGTAAAACTTTTAGTAGAAAAAGGCGCGGATTTAGATATTATGGATAAAAACGGAACCAATGCTTTGATAATGTCTGTTGCGAACGGTTATACTGATGTAGCCAGACTCCTTATTAATTCAGGAGCAAAAATTAACGAGAAAGGGAAAAATAGTTTTAGGGTATTAAGCATTGCGGTTACTTTCGGGTATACTGATCTCGCAAAGTTATTAATTGAAAAAGGCGCAAGGGTAAATGCAAGGAATAATAACGGCCAAACCCCTCTGATTTTGGCAGCCTCAAAAGGTTATATTGACCTGGTTAAACTGCTGATAGAAAAAGGCGCAAGAGTTAATTCAAAAGATAATAGCGGGCAAACGGCGTTTATGATAGCTTCGCGAAAGGGTTATACGGATATTGCCGAATTGCTGAAAAAATATAGGGCAAAACAATAATTTTTGGCATGTTGACAAATTAAAAATAAACTGGCAAAATTCTTTTGGTTTACCCCGTTAGAAATTTCAGCTGGCTTAGGCATACGGTTAATTCTCTGTATGAATCAATGTTTCAGTCAACAATTTCTAACGGGGTGAACCTTAAATACCTCTATCAGATCTGTTTTCCCTTCACATTTTAATACCAAGCACGCGCTTTTCATAAAAACGCTAAAATACCCAAAATACCACAACTAATAGTATAAAAAAGAACTTGACAACACAACATTTAGGATGTATAATATTATTGGAAAGCAGGGGTAAGCCCCCGGCTTTCCAACCCTGAGCGAAGTCGAAGGGGTGGACTGTAACCTGGAGTTATGTATGGAAAAGAAAAAGAAGGACGGAGGCAATTCTATGGAAGTTATGGTTGGCGGTTTCACAAAAATCGTTAAAAGAAAC
Organism: Elusimicrobiota bacterium; assembly: GCA_026388075.1. Taxonomy (NCBI): domain Bacteria; kingdom Pseudomonadati; phylum Elusimicrobiota; species Elusimicrobiota bacterium. The sequence goes on along the minus strand of JAPLKN010000085.1, from coordinate 11,546 downwards.
GGCAAAGAAGTTGATTTCAATGCCCAGAAAATTACCAAAGCAATTCTTAAAGCGGGGGAATCAACCGGGGAATTCACTGCAGATACCGCAAAAAAACTAACAATAAATGTTTTAAGCATTGCTCATCAAATGGTTGCCGACCATACTCCTTCAGTTGAAGAAATTCAAGACATAGTAGAAAACATCCTTTTAAATTCTCCCTACAAAAAAACCGCCAAAGCATATATTATTTACCGTGATCAGCACGCAAGAGTAAGAGAAATAACTTCTAAGTTTAACGTTGACCTTGTTGAACAATATCTGCTTAAAACCGACTGGCAGGTTAATGAAAACAGTAATATGAGCTATTCGCTTCAGGGCTTAAATAATTACATGTCGTCGGAAATAAGCAAGGTGTACTGGCTTAACAAAATATATCCTTCAGCCATAAAAGAAGCTCATATGAGCGGCGATTTGCATCTTCATGATTTAGGAGCGCTGAGCGCGTACTGCGTGGGCTGGGATTTACATGATCTTTTAGCAGAAGGTTTTAAAGGGGTGTCGGGAAAAGTTGAAGCAAAACCCGCCAAACATTTTAGAACAGCTCTCGGACAGATTGTTAACTTTTTCTACACCCTGCAGGGAGAAGCGGCAGGCGCTCAAGCGTTTTCCAATTTTGATACTTTGCTTGCGCCGTTTATACGATATGACGAATTATCTTACAAAGAAGTAAAACAGGCGCTTCAAGAATTTATGTTTAACGTGAACGTCCCTACCCGCGTGGGATTTCAAACCCCGTTTACAAACATAACGCTTGATTTAACCGTTCCCTCATATTATACCGATCAGCCGGTTATTGTCGGAGGAAAGCCTCAGGAATCAACTTACAAAGAGTTTAAAGCAGAGATGGACCTTTTGAACAAGGCTTTTCTTGAGGTTATGCTGGAAGGCGACGCAAAAGGAAGAGTTTTTACATTTCCAATCCCGACATACAATATAACTAAAGACTTTGACTGGGATAATCCGAACATGGAACTTCTATGGAAAATAACGGCAAAATACGGCATCCCCTATTTTGCGAATTTTGTTAACTCTGATATGAATCCTGAAGATGCAAGGAGCATGTGCTGCCGTCTTAGGATTGATAACCGCGAACTGCAAAAAAAAGGCGGAGGCCTTTTCGGCGCAGCTCCGCTAACAGGATCTATCGGCGTGGTAACTCTTAATATGCCTCGGATTGGCTTTACGTCAAAAAGCGAGGATGAATTCTTTAAAAAACTGGAAAACCTGATGGCCCTTGCAAAAGAAAGCCTTAGCCTGAAACGAAAGGTTTTGGAAAATTTAACTGATTCAAACCTTTATCCTTATATGAGTTTTTATCTGCGCAACATTAAAAAGCGCTTCGGCTTTTATTGGAAAAACCATTTTTCAACAATAGGCGTTATAGGCATGAACGAAGCCTGCCTGAACCTGCTGGGCGAAAACATTGCATCAGAAAAAGGCAGAAATTTCGCCATTAAAGTGCTTGATTTTATGAGAGATAAATTGGTAGATTTCCAGAAAGAAACCGGAGACAATTATAATTTAGAGGCAACTCCTGCGGAAGGGACGTCATACCGCCTTGCGGCTATTGATAAAGTGAAATATCCCGGAATAATTTTTGCAAACGGGAAATCGGATGATCCCAAAAAAATTCCTTTTTATACAAACTCAACACAGCTTCCCGTAAACTACACCGAAGACGCGTTTGAAGTTTTGGATCTGCAGGATGAAATACAATCAAAATATACCGGAGGCACGGTCCAGCATTTGTTTATCGGAGAAAGAATTAAAGACACCGAAGCGTTGAAAAACTTTATCAAAAAAATTTGTTCAACCTATAAGCTTCCTTATATTTCAATAACTCCGACTTTCAGCGTATGCCCTGAAGACGGCTATCTTTCTGGAGAAGTTCAAATATGTCCCAAGTGCGGCAGTAAATGCGAAATTTATTCGCGTGTAGTCGGATACTTGCGCCCGGTTGCCCAGTGGAACGAAGGGAAAAAAGAAGAGTTTAAGATGCGGAAGGTTTTAAAGATTTAAAACCTTCCTGATTACACGGATTATAGAAACGATTACACCGATTATAAAATCTTGCAATCTGTGGAATCTCCGTTAAAATCTGTGTAATCAATTTTTCGAGGCGAAAAATGAAGATCGGCGGATTTCAAAAATTTTCATTAATAGATTATCCGGGAAAAATTGCAGCGGTAATATTTACGCAAGGTTGCAATTTCAGGTGTCCTTATTGCCACAATCCTGAACTTGTTTTGCCTGAACTTTTTGAAGAAGGGCCGTCTGTAGATGAAATTCTGAAATTTTTGGAATTCCGCAAAGGAAAACTTGAAGCGGTAGTTATTACAGGGGGCGAGCCCACGCTTCAAAATGATCTTTCAGGAATCATAAAAAGAATCAATGAATTGGGCTATTCCGTAAAACTTGATACTAACGGGACCAATCCAGATGTTTTAAAAAGTCTTATTGATCAAAAACTAATTGATTATATAGCCATGGATATAAAAGCTCCGTTTGAAAAATATGATGAGCTTGCCGGGATTAAGAGTGATTTGAAAAAAATAAAAGAAAGCATCAGATTAATTATGATATCCGGGATTGATTATGAGTTTAGAACAACTGTGGTAAAATATCTTTTGACAGAAAAAGACGTTGAGATACTTAAAGCCGAATTTTCAAATGCTAAAAGGTATGTCCTTAAGGATTTCAACCCTGCCGCCAAAATTTTGTCAGAAGTACTTAAATAGACAGGAACCAGGTACCGGCGACCAGTTACCGGTAAAAACTGGAGACACCTGCGGGGTGGGCTAGCGTTTTGCTTCCCCGATACAACACCTCGAAGGTGGCGTAGTAAAGGTAGGGGAAGAAGGTTTTATGCAGTTTTCATTTGAATTTTGCAAACAATATGACCATTTCTAAAAAACCACGCTCCCGCGTGGTTTTTTTATTCAGATTCGCAGAAAACCCCGACTTTTGTCCTGGGATTAATGCGAATCTGAACCCCCGTGTCTAGTTTTGTCCGAAAGGATAAGAAGTTTTAGGACAAAACTACGGGGGTGGGGACGTCAAAAAATTGTAACTGGAGGACGTATGGAGAGGAAAAATACCAAACGAACGAAACCCGAAAGTGATGTAAAAAAGAAAGTAAGAGAAACCGTGGCAAGAACTGCAAAAGGATTATACAAACTTAAGGGCAAGCTAGAAACCAATCTGAAAAAAAGCACATCGCCCTTAAAGGAAAGAATAAAAGACGTATGGCAGGGTTTAAGAGAAGGAATTAACGAAGCGCGAAAAAGGAAATAATCAGCCTCTCAAAAATCCGCTAAATCAAAAACGGGGAATAAGTAGTTGCCCATTTATGGGCGGCTACCCTGAGCGACTCGTGGTGAGTAGTGAGCAAAGTCGAACTATCGAACCAAGTCGAAGGGTCATTCCCGAATGTCCCAATCGGGAATCCAGCTTACAATGCTAAAACTAAAGACCTGACCCCATTTGTGCATTTGTGTGTTTAAGAAGTCGTCGCCCCGCTCAAAACGATTTATTTTTTTATTTCCACGCGCAAAAAAAGTCCTAGGCAGTTTATTTGTATCCTTAAAGTGATTCGTATATTTCAAATAACCTAATTTGGGATATGCCAAAATAGGATATATAATATAACCAGTCATGTCAAATACAATTTATCTAAAAGAATATAAACAATTTGTAGAAAAGATGATCAAGGCGCGCCTTGACGCAGGCTTAAAGCAGCAAGATGTTGCAAAGAAACTAAAAAAGCCACAATCGTATATTTCTAAAATTGAAAGATGTGAAAGAAGAATAGATGTCCTAGAACTAAAGAAGATTGCAGTTATTTATAAAAAAAGTATTTTATATTTTATTTAACGGAAAACAAAATGGAACAATTCGGAAAATTCTTAGAATCAATAAAACTAAACGATTACAGGATTAAATATCGTCCGATTAAGATTGTGGAAATGGATATGCCAAAAGAAATACAAGCCATTTCCCTGCTATATAAAACCTATTGGGGTAAAAAGAACTTTTTAGATTTTGAGGATTTCTATAAGGAATATTTGGCTACTTATAAAACAGATATTGAAAGCTTTAGAAAAAAGGTAACGATGTGTGAAGATTGTTTTTACAGAGGACTACCTGCCAGGATTTATCGTACCTGGGCAAGTATAATAACACAAATTCATGCGGGCTATGTTGCAGAAGCCGTTTTTGGGAAAGGGAGTGTTTCAATGTCGGCAGATTTAGATCATGAAGGAGCTGATTTTCAGGTCAATTACAAAAACCATATATTAAATTACCAAGTGAAGAAAGCCTCTTTTAGTAGAGAAATACGGCAAGCAAAGAAATCAAAGAAAAAAATTAAAGGACAATTTATTAATATTAAGTATGAAGTGCCTAGTGAGGACTATTTCAAAAATCCTAAAAAGAAAAACGGTGAGTATAAACTACCTTATCTAAGATTTACCCAAAATCAAGAACTAAAGAGATTATCTAACGGTTTTATAATTTTTACTCGTAGTGCTTTCAAAAACAAGAAAAAAGAAATTGATGAAAAATCAAAATAGATTAGGAATAAATTTAGTACTTTCAAGCCATTTTTCAGCAATTTTAATATACGCAGGATTTATTTCAAAGCCCAAATAAGACAATCCTAATCTTTTTCCAACAACGCACTCCGATCCGCTTCCAACAAAAGGTACCAGTATAATGCCATTCTTTCCGGGCATAGAGGACTTAATCAGCTTTTGTGTTAGGTCTAAAGGTTTTTGGGTGGGGTGCTTAATTATTTCGTGGTTCAAGTGTTCTTTCAGTTTTCTCGGTTCAAAAACTTTATTACAGGTATTGCAAAGAAACCATCTTTCAGACATGCCCGCTCCGCCCGCAAGGGCAGGAATTTTAATAACATCTCTAGGTAAGGCTCCATTTTCATGAGCTTTATATATAGTTTCTTTATCACCGTTGCTAAATCTTCCTTTAGTTCCTTTTCTTATTTTTCCGGCAGCACCATTTAAAAAACCTTCAGTATATGGTTCGCGGACATCATCTCTATTAAATATTGGGGATTTTTTCCAACAGCAAATTATTGCCTCATGGCTTCTTTGCCAAAAGTTTAAAGAAGCGACATTCTTATTTGTGTAATGCCATATTAGCCATCTTTTTTCTAAAGGAAGTTCAATAGAAATATGTGCCAATATTTCGCTAAATCCATAAATAAACATTGTAGATGTCGGTTTCATAACCCGAATACATTCTCGTATCCATTCTTTACACCAGTTAACATATTCAGATAATTCCCTTTTATCAAAGTTATTTCCAAAATCTTTACCAATATTATATGGCGGATCAACTATAATAATATCGCAGCTTTCATCAGGGAGTTTTTTAAGTTCCTGGGCGGAATCACCATGAATGATTTTATTTAAAGGTAACTTTTCATGCCTACATACGGTCTTTGGCAATGTCTGATCATCTAAATAAGTGGAATTTGCAGTAGCCCCGCTTTTAATCACATCAATCACTTTGCCCTGAATAGCAAAAGCTCTATTTTTATCAATTATTATAGGATTTAGGGATTTGTTAGCAGGTTGAAGAATAATTTGGCCACCTTTTTTATAAAACTTCTTGAGGATAGCTTCTGAATTATCTATCAAAGCCACAATTCTATCACCATTTTTCGCAGTATTTTGTTGTTCAACTAGAATGATATCCCCATTTTCAATATTTTCGTCAATCATACTATCACCTTTCACATTAAGAGCAAAATAGTTTTTGCCTGATTTAACTTTTTCAAAAGGCACAGCAATACTTTCTTTTTCGTCCGGAATTGCTTCAATTGGTTGTCCCGCAGCTATAGTCCCTAAAAGAGGAATTTTCTTTAATTTCTGTTTTTGAAAGATATTTATTGATCTCGGATACCCTTTCGCCTTGTACAGATAGCCCTTATCTCTTAAGGTTTTTATGTAGTAATGAGCGGTTGCAATAGAAGAAAAACGGAAATGATTTTTTACTTCCATTAAAGACGGAGATACTTCTTTATCTCCTATATAAGATCTAACATAATCTAATAATTGTTTTTGTTTTTTGGTAAGCATTTTTTTGTTGACTTGGGCTTTTTGTTTTGTTAATATTATATCGAAACTGTTTCGAAATGTCAACTATTCAAGTTAAATTAGTAATTAGCTAGTAAACTAATTAAAAAGTTCTTTGGCTGGTGAGTCCAATTTGCGGGGGTTTTATATTTCACCTAACTACCGGCTTCTACCCGGGGTCCTAGTCATTATTTGTTACCCCTTTTCGACCCGACAGGTGTAGAAGCCGGGTTTAGGGAGGTGAGGTTGTATGAAGTCCCAAAGAAGAATTGGGATGATCGAAGTCTTTTGTCGTTTTGTAAGGAGAAATGGAAAAATCATTTATCCAAAAAACGCAAAATATTTCCATTTTTGGGTTAAGCCAAAAGCTTTGCCTAAATAAAGGATTGCTTTGATCATTGCTCACCAGCCTATAATGTAAAAAAATAGAAGTCTAAAGAGGAGGCAAAATGAAGCAAATAACTTGTCGGTTGAGGAATTATCTAAAAGGGTTTACAGTATTGCTATTCTTTATGTTAGGATGTGCAAATCTTGGTCATATAACTTATTATGATTCAACTACTTACAAAAGTCTGACGGATTTAAAACCAGAAGTTTTGAGTGTTTATGATAATTATGCATCAGAAAATATTGATGAAATCAAGGTGGCTCAGACAAAACTGAAAATCGCGCAATTGTTTGAATATGAAAAGGGTAAAGGCGAGAAAAATATTAACACTGTAAATCAAATAAATGAAATCCAGGGTATTTTTGATAGAAGTTTAGAAGACCGAAGAAAAAATGGAAAATGGAATGAAACTTATTTAAAAGATAGAAAAGAAAATATTTCTGATGCTTTTGATTTAGCTATACAAACAGAAAATCTGAAAAATAGGAGGTAATTATGAGTTGGCAAGAATTAATTGATGGCATGAAAAATGACGCCGCCACGCTATTAAAATCTGAAATTGAACAAATGCTAAAAAGTGGGAAGGAAGATACTTCTGATTTTACGAAAAAGCAAGCCATTAAAGTGGAGCGCTATCTGATTGAATTTGCTAGTGGCGCAATAGCAAAAGAACAACTGAGTGAAAACATGAAAGATTTAGAATCATTAACGAGAATGCAGATTAATAAATTGTCAGTCACAGAAAAAGCTGGGGCACAACGATTGGCTGACGGTATCCGTGACATTATCATTAAAAGGTTATTTCAGCTTCTTTAAAAATAAGGAGGGGGGGATGTCCGAAAGTTTACTTGAAAAAATACTGCGAGAAAAAAAAGAGAAAGAAGCATCAGGTTTAGCTGCCTATCTGTCGGCTCTCAGCAATTCTAGTACTGTTCAAAACGCATCTTCGCTAAATAGTATATACTCATCGTTATTAAAAAAAGCGGAAAAAAGAAAAGTCTTCATATCTTATCATCATGGGAATGATGAAGAAGTGAAAGATTTTTTGGATCAGTGGGCAGAAAAAGAAAAAGTGTTTATACCTAAAGGACTTGGAATAACAGATGAAGATGATTTTATTGATAGCGATAATCCTGAATATGTGATGGGACAGATAAGAAAGAAGTATTTGGGGGATTCAACTGTGACAATAGTATTAATTGGTTCTTGTACGCACAGCAGACGATATGTAGATTGGGAAATTAAAACTAGTTTAAGAAAAGGGGAAAGTTATACTCCAAACGGTTTGATTGGTATCTTGCTGCAGTTACAAATGACTGGAGCACATTTACCTCCACGATTTCACGAGAACTGGAATAAAGAACACAAAGATTGTTATGCGCGTTACTATTTTATGCCCACAACTGCAGAACAACTTAGAAATTGGATAGAAGATGCTTACAATGCAATAACAACTAGAAATAAACTCATTAAAAATGATCAGGACATGATGAAATATAATTCAGAATGCAAAGTTTGTAAGATTACGCATTAAAGCAAAGAGGCAACAATGAAATGGAAAAAATGGCTAGAAAAATGGGATATGACATCTCTGAAAATCAATCTAAAAGTGCTCGAGATGGAATGGCAGCCAAAAGAGGCGGACAAAAATGCAGCGTGGGAACTTTATGTCGAAATGCTTACTAGAATAACCACCCAGCAGCTACAGTGTAATCATGGGGATGAAAAGACTGCCCTAGATAGTATCTACAGTCTATTTCCCATAACACGCGAAATAATAAAGAAATATGGCCGAGATAGCATCGAATTCACGAAAATTGCAGTTATTGTTTTAAATCAAAAAGTTAGACCCTTTACTGCAAAATGGCATCGTGAATCCATTCACGGAGCATTTAAAAATAAGAATAAATGTAAACAATTTCGTCAAGAGCTGGCAAAATTACAGATCGAACTTTGTAAATATACCAGGATGCTTTCTGGAATGGCGGATGTAGAGGATTTGACACAAATGGAAAAGGGGTAGGATAAAAAATGCAAACCACGGGAACTCATCTTCAAAACCAGCGGATTGAAACGATATTTTACCTGACTTTGCTGGTAAGCATTGTTCAGTTTGGGTTTATCCTTTGGGATATGTTCACGCTCATCCCAGGTGTTGGTGCACTTGTGGGCCTGAGAGCTCCGAACGCGATAACCTCATCAGGATTAATGAGCTTGCTTTATCTTGCCCTGCTGGGTATTTATGCGGGATACAAGGAATTTGTCCGCTGGACATCAAGCGAACAGGAAATTCCTGAAGAACAAGTAATCCGCTTCAAACGAGGCGAGTTTATTGTTTCATTTTGGATAGTCTTAACCGTTATTGCCTTAACCATCTGGCAGATGAGGATAATAGCAAGGATGCCGAACGAGTTATTCAGAACGGCGCTTCAAGCTCTTGGCGTAATGTTCGGAACATACGCTTCAAAAGGGTTGTATAAGGAGTCGTCAAAAAAGAAAGCCGAAGATCGAACCCTTGTAAATGACAATCAAAGCAAAGTAATTGAATATATCAAAGCCAACGGAAGCATAGATAACGAAACATGTCAGAAGGTTTTTAACCTAGACAGGGGCCGTGCATATCGGCTGCTTGAAAGGCTCGAAAAACAAGGGCTAATAAAAAGCGAAGGCACTGGGAAAGCCAGTAAATACACTTTGAAAAGCTAGAAGAATACGCACGGTTCCGTGCGTATTCGTGCGCAAACCGAGCGCAAAACATGCATAAAACGTGCGTATTTGAGTGTATATCGTCTGAGAATACGCACGCTCAAAAATACGCACGAAATATGACTAGTATGAATCCGAAAAAGCAGTAGATAGTAGGTTGGTGTTAGAGAAAAGACTTTAACGGCTGGATTCCCGTTTTCACGAGAATGACAAGGAAAATAGGGACAGCCACCGAGAAACAGTAATTAGTAATGAGTTTTGAGTAATGAGAAACGGCAAAAACTGGGCTGGTTAGTTTTAATCTCCATTGAGCCGTGTTTGAATCTGAAGTATTTTTCGGTTTGAGTCGTTAATTAGGTTTGTTTTTACTGGTAACTGGTTCCTGGTTGCTGGTGGCGCTTTACAATTCTATTTCTAATCCAATCGGGCAATGATCCGATCCCAAAACGTCCTTTTGAATGAATGAAGATTTGACCTTATCTTTTAAATTTTCGCTTACAAAAAAATAATCCAGCCGCCAGCCGATATTTCTATAAAATAGGGACAGCCACCATTTATTATTTGAATCAGAAATGTTTTTCGATTTGAACTCGTGGACTCGTGCCTGTCCGCCTTGGGCGGGAACACGTGAGCGCCTTTTAGATTTGTATCTCTAAGCAAATCGGGCAATGATCCGATCCCAAGACATCTTTTTGGATATAGGAAGATTTAACTTTATCTTTGAGATTTTCTGAAACGAAGAAGTAATCCAATCGCCAGCCGATATTTCTTTCTCGTGAAAGCATCCTATAATCCCAGTAAGTGTAGTTTCCGCCTTCCTTTTCAAACATTCTGAAAGTATCAATAAATCCGTTTTTAACAAGTTTATCTATCCAAGCCCTCTCCACAGGCAAAAAGCCGGTTTCGTTTTCATTTTGTTGCGGCTGGGCAAGATCAATTTCCTTATGGGCAGTATTTATATCCCCGGTAAGAATAATTTTTTTGTCTTTCTTTTTTAATTGCAGCAGATATTCAAGGAAAGCATCGTAATAATCCAGTTTAAATTTTAGCCTTTCCTCGGACATTCCGCCGCTTGGAAAATAAACGTTTAGCAGTATAAAATCCTTGAAATCCGCCCTTATTAATCTTCCTTCGTTGTCAAATTTTTTTGTACCCAGCTCAAAAGAAGTTTTAATGGGATTAATTTTTGTCCAAAGCCCGGTTCCCGAATACCCCTTTTTTTCAGCGGATGAAAAATAAGAATAATAACCGCTGATATTTTTAAGCTCATCAGGAATTTGATCTATTTGACTCTTTGTTTCATTTACGCATACAATATCCGCTTTTTCTTTTAAAAACCAATCCAAAAATAAACCTTTACTATGAACAGCTCTAAGACCATTTACATTCCAGCATAAAATCTTCATATAGATATTCTATAAAAACATTACATAATTAAAAATAGGGACAGCCACCATTTATTGTTTGTTGACAAACATTATCCTTTAATATAGAATTTTATTATGCCAAGAATAGCAAGAATTATTGCTGAGGGTTTACCTCATCATATTACGCAGAGGGGGAATAATAAGCAAATCGTTTTCAGTGATGATGTTGATAGAAAATATTATCTTTCTTTAATGGAAGAATATAGCAGGAAGAATAGTCTATCAGTTCTTTCATATTGTTTAATGAATAATCATGTGCATTTTATTGCGGTTCCAAAGAATGAAAATGCTTTACCCAAGATTTTTAATAGTGTAAATACCAGATATGCACAATATTACAATAAGAAAAAAAATGCGTCAGGACATCTGTGGCAAGGCAGATATTACTCTTGTATATTAGATAACAATCATTTGCTTGCTGCTGTTAGATATATTGAAAGAAATCCGGTTAGAGCCGGATTGGTCGCAAAACCGTGGTTGTGGGAATGGTCTAGTTGTGCTTCAAATACAGGTTTTCGACGGCCGTTATTTTTCTTAGATAATGTTTTAGATATGCTGGGCATGAATAAAGATAAATGGAAAGCTTTTGTAGATTTACAGGATGATCATAAATTTGTATCCAGTATAAGGGAATCGTACAAAACCGGGCGTCCTTTAGGTTCGGAAGCTTTTGTTTCTAGATTAGAAAAGAAATTTGGCAGAAAACTGAAATCAAAGGGAAGAGGAAGGCCAAGCAAATAAATGGTGGCTGTGTAGATTCAAGTTTCCAGTGCAACGGTTAACAGTTTATTGAAGACTTCGTGCGGAGTATAAAAATCTAATGTTTTCCGCGGCCGATCATTTAACATATTTTGGGCCTTTTTGATAGCGTGGATAGAAATATTTGAA
>JAPLKN010000084.1 GCA_026388075.1 Elusimicrobiota bacterium | reverse complement strand
CTCTTTAATGCAGCGGTTAATTCATCCCCGTTTTCTTCCCGACTGCCTTCAGAAGTGGTCAAAGAAACAAGCTTGGCAAGTTCGTCTTTATACCCATTGATTGCAACAGTTAAAATCAGGGATTCATTTTTTAAAGCTTTTAACTTCTTTGACCGTTCTTGCGCTTCTACTCCAAAAAGTGCCTTTATATTATTTGCATCTTTTAGCAGTTTTGACAATTTTTCCCCGGCCTCTTTTATTTTATTTGACAGCTCTTCCCTCTTTTTCAAAAATTCTATATTGTCATTCTCATGCAAGGCAGCTAACGTCTGCAACCATGCTTCTGGTGATTCCTGCTGAGCCTCATCCTTCATCTGTAGTCCTCGAGCACGTACCTTGGCCTGGTCTTTCTCTGGATGACCTTCTACCCATTTATTGAAATCTTCGTCAAGCCCGCCAAGCAATTTGTTTTCGTAATCCGGCGCAATCAACACCCGCGCAATGATTTCTATCAGTTTCGCAACCTGATCATCAAGGAACTTGTTTTGCGCCAAGTTTTCAATCATTTGAATAAGATTTTCTTGCGTATTCAATATACTTCGTATACTTAGTAAAGCCACTTGGACTGTATCGAAATAAAGATTTATCCCCATTTCAGGAAAAGCCATTTTCAAGGCTTTTTCAATAAGTTGATAAAGCGTTTTCGGGATTACACCGTATCCGCCATCAAGAATGATATTGATTTCTTTGGCATTTTCTCTCTTCACAACAAACCGTATCAGTATTTCCTTAACATAATCCCAGGTTGCTTTCGTTGTTTTCGGAACGGGTACCGCAGACGAATCTATTAATTCCTGTTTTTTTGTTTCAAGCCAGGATATCAATGCATCTTTTTCTGATGCTGCTGTTATTAGGAATCCGGTCGCATGCAATTTTACAAATGCTTCACAGTTAGGAATTGCAGCTATATCAAAGGACTCAAGCACCCAATTCGTTAACCCGTCTCGCGCAGCAAAAGGAAAATTCTTACTAGCCTCACCTAGTTTGATTCCTTTCATATTATTGACAACAAATAGCCAAACCTTTTTAAGATGCTTTAGATAATCAATTTGAGCATCAAACTTTCTACCCGGATCTGTTTCAGTAATATTACTTGAATCGTATTTGAAAATCTTAACAAGGAACTCTTTGAGCGCTTCAGGACTGGATGCAGTAGCAGCAGAACCTGCTGCCTTTAATACATCAACTAATGCTGAACCGACAAGTTCAATGTCTCCTTCAAAAGTGCCGGATATCCCGTCTTTAACGTTTATACCTTTCTTTGCAAGTGCACGATGAAATGCCAAAATGAGAGTATCAGGAATATTATCCGGATTTTTTTCAGAATTTATAATCAGCAATAAATCATATTTATTGAAAATTGACATAAACCAATTTTCAAATGGACCTACCACCTGCGGATCCCGGGAAGTTTCTATTTCACCCAAGAAAGACATAATCCTTCCATTTAGTATTAATTCGCTAAAATTAACTTCTGATTTACTGATTTTACTTAAATTAAATGCATTAATTACCCAATCAGTAAGACTGTACATTGATGCATTAAAAAACTTGCGTTCGATAACATTGTACTGCCGAGTATCTTTTTTCAATTCGGCAAGAGCGCCTTGACAAATATTCTTCAGTTGATTTAAATAAACAAATTTTTGATCAGGTTGTGCGCCTGAAATATCATCTTTAACAACCATTTCAAAAATCTCTAACAAGAACTCTTTCAGCGCTTTTATAAAAGTGTCTTGGGTATCTCTATTTACATTTTCCACCCATTTTGATTTCGGAGAACTTACTGACTTCAGAACATCTGCCAATGCCAAACCAAGAAGCTTGCTGTCTGGGACTGGACCATTTATGACAAATTTTCCGTCTGCAAACGATGCGCTTATATTGCTGCGTTCAGCAAGCGCCGCTATAAATCCGTTAATTAAGGCAGTTTGAACATCTGTGGCTGAATTCATTGTATTCAACAAAGTGTCACGATATTGTTCTTCTTCTGTTTTAGGCGGAGCCGCTGGAGTTGAGGATATAGTTTGAGAAACTGTCTCGGGCACAATAGTTAAATCTTCCGGTTCTCCCATAACCTTATTAAAAGCTTTGATAACTTTGATGTGGTTTATGCCTTCGCCATGTACATCCTTTATTTCCTTAAAGAAAAAGAATTTATGGAAGAATAAATAAATTCTATAAACAAAAGGATTCAGCTTCTTCAATAAAATTCTTTCTTTTTCGATTTTACGCTGAAGTTCTTTAGTCTTTTCAAGGTAAGGAACATGTTTTTTTGCTAATTCCTTTTTACCCTTTGTTTCAAAGAAGTAACTGCTTTTTCCATTATCAAAATCACTCAGATTTTTCAGAACATTTTTTAATAATTCCTCAAGCCTTTCCGGCGGCCAATTTGCATAATTGGAATCTCCCAATCTATCAAGAAACTCATTTATTGCATTGGTAAAAGATTTACTATACTTGACATTAGCTATCAGTTTCTGTCCGGCAACCAGCTTGCCATTAAAATCCAATAATATATCTTTTTTCACGGTAAAGCTGGCCTGTTCTTTTTGAAGGTACCCACTCAATATATCAATAAATTCGTTTGTCAAATTTAGCGCAACCTGAGAGTCGTCAACCATTTGAAGAGTTGTCTTTTTTACCATTCCTAATATCTTATAAGCCTTAATTCTTTCCCAAAGCACATAGAAGAACACAGCGATTTTATGATTTCTCTTTTCCATCCCTAATGCCATGTTCTGCAATTTTAGTTTCAGAGACTCAATTTTCGTTAAAGGCGTTTCTAGAATTGGGGCCCTGCTGATTTTTTCCGGTTGAACTTTACCGTAGCTGGTCGGGATAAGCCGTTCCGTTGCTTCTTCTATTTGATTTTTTTCAAGAAATTCATATACATTTTGGGATACAGTTTTAAAAGCATCTAAAACAATCGCATATCTATCATTTCCCGAGATCTTGCTTCCGCTTTCAATTACCTTATCCGTAACATTTTGGAATTCTGTTAAACAATCTTTAAATCTTTCATCCATATTTGAATAATTACTGCTTTTTACTAAATATGACATGGGGAATATCGTAATAAAATATTCAAGTATTTTAACTATGAGTTCGCTACTTGAAGAATCCTCATATGTTTCAGAAATCCATTTTAATAAATCAAGCAATGCTTCAGCCAATATTGCATCGTCTATTGCATTTTTAAGTGTAACATCGGCTCCGCGGTTAACTAAAAACTCTCTATATTGATCAAGTAATGTCTTTCCAATTTCTTTAGCCTCCATATCTTGGAATTTTTTAGGAGTTTCAACAGCCCTCCCATTTGCAGTAAGAAGCACATTGGACCATCCAAACCAGTAATCCATATTAAGCAACTTGTGCATTAAAGGAGTTGCACCCATTCTTGATTTTCGAGCCCCAAGGATTTTATACTTAAGCCAGTCTTTATAGATTCCTGGATGATCTCCAATATACCTTTCTAAATTATCCCCTTCTGCTTTAGCAAAAAGATCTTTTTCCAATTCTGGTGCCAAATATAAGGTCGCATAAATAGCAAAAAGTTCTAAATTTCCGTCGCTGACTATTTGTGAAAATCCCTCAATTTCATCTAATTTATATTCACTTCTGAAATCCTTAAGCTTTTGGTTGAAAACAGTCTCTTTCCACCCCTTGTTACCCTTAAGCTCTTTATGAAGTTTTTCGGCAATTCCTTTTGCTAACTTAATCACTCCTAAATCGGGACTTGTAAATTTGCCTATCGCTTCCATAACAGTCTTAACTGAGGTTGAAAGCACGTCAGGTTTCGGCGCGGGAACCGCAGACGAACCTATTAATTCCTGCTTTTTAGATTCAATCCAGGATATCAAAGCATCTGTTGCCGATGGGATTAGGAAGGTAGACACTCTCATTCCAACCAAATCCTTATGGTTAGGAATTGCAGTCAGGTTAAATGATTTAATTACCCATTCTGAAAGCCCTTTTTGCGCGGCGCTAATAAAACTTTCGTAAACCCTCTTGATTTCTATAGCTTTCCCCAAATTAGCGGCAACATACAGCCAGACCATTTTCAGCTGTTTTAAATAATTAACTTGGGCATCAAATATATTGACTGGATTTATTTTAGTAATATTTTTTGAATCAGATTCAAAAATCTTTGCGAGGAACTTTTGAAGCACTTCGGGACTCAAGTTATCGGTATTTGCCCATTTCGACGCACTTGCCGCCTTCAAAGTATCAGCCAACGCCAAACCGACAAGCTCGCCGTCTCCTTCAAAAGTGCCGGATTTTCCATCCTTCACAGGTACTCCGCGCATGGCAAGCGCACGATGAAATACTAAAACGAGAGCATCCGGAATATTTTCTGGTTTTGTTTCTGTATCCAAAATTCCCTGTAAATCATACTTCTTTACTAATGGTTCAAACCAGTTTAAGAACTCCTCATATCTTCCCAATTTCTCGCGCAGGAACATCATGACTTTGACTTTTAATACAAATACATTAAAACCTGATTCTAATTTACTTATCGTACCCAGATTAAATATCTTGGTTATCCAATCGGTAAGCCCTTCTTGTGCGGCACTAATGAAGGATATGTGAACACTGTCGCGTCCATCGAATTTTTTGCTTGTAACAACACGGTAGCAGATATCCTTTAGCTGTTTCAAATATTTCTTTTTTTGATCGGTTCGGGCGCTTGAAATATTCTCTGCAACCATTTCAAAAACCTTTTCAAGGAACTCTTGAAGCACTTTAGGACTAATTTGATACGGATCTGCCCATTTTGATTTGCTCGCTGCCAGTAACACATCAACCAACGCCGAACCCACAAGCGTGCTGTCTGGGACTGGGCCATTTACGACAAATTTTCCGTCTGCAAACGATGCACTTATATTGCGTTCAGCAAGCGCCTCTATAAATCCGTTAATTAAGGCGGTTTGAACATCTGCGGCTGAATTCATTGTATTCAACAATGCACCAAGGTTTGCTTCTTCTTTCACTGGTTGAGGTACCACAGCAGGGGGTACCGTTGCTCTTGTGGGAATGGTTGTTGGGCGTGTTGCTTCCAGCACAACCGGCAAAATCCTTTTGTTTTTGGAACTCATAATCTTTTTAACGGCTGAAACGATCTTATCGCTTATGAAATTCTTTAGAACTATAATCTTCCTTTCTTTAATAGCAGTAACGCTCTCCTGGGTTGTTTCGGCGGGCTCGGCGGCGGCAAATGAAAAGTCCGACCTTCTGTACCAGAGATCTCCAACAAATTTATTAAGAGCCTCGTTACACACATTCCAGGTATTCCTGTGCTGCTGATCAATTGTAAATGATCCTTCGCAATCCCTTAAGGCCTTTCCTAAAATAGCATCAAATTTAAATAAGTGTTTTTCTATATTATATTTAACAGTCTGTGGATTCTCAGTCCTAGTTAAATTGGTCAAATATCTTCTGAAGCACTCAACAAGCAGATCCTTAAGTGTCTCTATCATGGCATCACGATTGGATGTGCCAAGATAGTCAGATTGCGTTGCGACAAACTGAAGCATGTATTCAAACCTGCTTTCGTCAGTGACCGTAAAGAATGTGTCGCCGTCTTTATCAGTTTCACTAAAGAATGTGTAAAGAAGAGCGTTAGGGAATTGCATATTCTTTCGGGCATCATATTTCTTTTGAGCTTCATAAATCCCTTTGAATTTTAAGGCCAGTTCCTCATATTTTTTGTCAAGTTTTGATGCTAATGCTCCCCTGATACTGCGACTGGGGATTGTGTTGAATAACTGCGCTTCCTCTCGTTCATGTATCTTGTTCAAACGATCCAGGAGTGTCTCGATTTTTGTGCCGCCTGCGGGAATAGGTACTTGTCCAAAAAGAATTCTTTCATGGATTCTTCTAGCTGCTTCCTGCTTGGACAATAAAGGAATTAAATATGGGATATTCCATTTCGATTTCAATCCATCTTCGGCAGAGCGTGCAGCCTTAATAAAGGCAGCTAAAACAATAGGATTTTTCGCACCAAACTCTTTGGTGTTTTCATCACTAACAAATTGTTTCAAAAATGTCTCCCAAGCGCCAAAATAGACTTCTATGCTTTTTTTATTTTCCGTGCGTATATTTGAATCGTATTCCCAAAACTCTACTAAAAATGTTTGAAACATCACTGTAAAATAGTTTTTCATCAGATCTTCGGACAATTTTGCTTTCAGATTATAACGTGAAAGATCAGGAACTTTTTGACCCATTCTTTCAATCTGAGTAAAGAACAACTGCTTTAATTTAAGAT
>JAPLKN010000083.1 GCA_026388075.1 Elusimicrobiota bacterium | reverse complement strand
AACCCAAAAATGGAAATATTTTGCGTTTTTTGGATAAATGATTTTTCCATTTCTCCTTACAAAACGACAAAAGACTTCGATCATCCCAATTTTTCTTTGGGACTTCATACAACCTCACCTCCCTAAACCCGGCTTCTACACCTGTCGGGTCGAAAAGGGTTAACAAATAATGACTAGGACCCCGGGTAGAAGCCGGTAGTTAGGTGAAATATAAAGCCCACGCAAATTGGACTCACCAGCCAAAGAACTTTTACAGCAATCTTTGCAAATTAAAAAGGGCCCTACCAAGTTCTATAGCACTCGATAGCGCCCCAATATTTTGTGCGTTTCGTTCTGATACAGAAAAGGTATTATTTAGTTGACATTTTTCCTTTCTAATATTAATTCTGGCACTCCCCCACACAGAGTGCTTATATAAAAATATTACTTCTGTGTCAAGTTCTTTTTACCCTAAAAAAGAACTTTGATCAATATGTTCTGTTTTTTCATCCAAAGATTTCGGTTCGGAAATTGTCCTGGACTTCACAGAAGCAGTACATTCAGACAAAAACTCAAATTCTGCTTTTGAAAAAAGACTAGCAGGTAACGATTGTAATCTTTTTTTAGTAACTTTAATTGCATGTTCTGATTTATCAATACCGATCCAATTGCGATTCAATTCTTGCGCTGCAACAAGTGTAGTTCCAGACCCGCAGAAACAATCAAGCACCAAATCGCCCTCGTTTGATGAAGCTTCTATTATAAACTTTAGCAGGTCAATATTTTTTTCGGTAGGATAGCTAGGATATTGAGGATCCTTAAACTCCCATATGTCCTGCATTTTCTTTCCGTCCCTTTCATCAACAAAAATCTTTTTCCTTGGAACACCATTCGCAGACCATTCAATAAGTCCTTGCTTGTCCCATTCTTCCAAAAGAGCAGGGTCGCTACGCCAGTGCCGTCCCTTTGGCGGTTTTATTCCGCGCCATGCCTTGCCAGTACTGCCATTTGCTGTTTCGCCGGGTGCATGCAAAGGAATTGTTGTATATTTTCTATTATCTTTATCAACCTTTTTGAACAATCTCTCTACATCATCATTCGAAAAAGGGATTTTTGGATTATTCCATGTTGGAGCATCTGATTTTGAGTAAAAAAGTATTAAATCTTTTACATTTCCGTAGGCTTTTCGTTGAAAGTTTTTAGGATTGCATTTAATACGAGTAATATCATTCCTAAAATTCTTTATTCCAAACACTTCATCCATCATCAACTTTACATAATGCCCGATCTTATAGTCTATATGTAGATAGAGTGAAGCAGTATTTGACATCAATTCTCTAAGCAAAATTAGTCTTTCTCGTATATATTCTAAAAAATCAGCACCGAGCAAAGTGTCGCTGTACGCAATCTGATCTTCATTGCTGCTACTAATAGTGTTAGCTCTTTCTTCGCCAATCTTAAAATGCCCATTCGTTGCAAAAGGTGGATCAATATAAATTAAATTAACCTTGCCTGCCAGACCATAATCATCAAGAAGAGCTTTAAGCACAGCAAGATTGTCGCCTTGAATCAGCTTATTTGTTGCTCCTTTACCCGAAAAAGAATTTAACTCCGCCTTAGCGGTGTTCAGAATTTCATTCTCTGTTTTTTTGTTTTCATAATTTAGAATCATAGAATTTTATACCTGATAGAGAAACTCACGAAAAACGAGACTACTCATTATATTTTCATTCTTTAGTTTAGTGGTAATGTCCCTATACATTTTATTATTTCCTTTGATGTAGAGCACACCGTCAAGAATAGCCACTTTGATTGCCTTTACATTTTTTGTTTTAATGGTGGCAATAGCATCATTGAATTGTGCGTTTTGGTGTCCTCCAAAATCGGTCAGAAACTTTGCTTCGCCAATTACATATTTACCATTGAAACGACCAATAAAATCGAGTCCTTTGTTATGCTTATAGTTTAAATGTTCTTTGGCGAATCTCATCATTTCCGCATCACCTGCATCAAGAATTGCATTGCCTCTTGTCGCTATAAACTTATCCATCATTATAGGTTGCACCCCTAATGATTTTCTATTTAACCATCGACGGAATAAAGGGCCAATTTGTCGGTTAGTTTCCTTTGGTTCAGAGCAACGAGAGTAAAGAGTATCTAGCCCCATTTCATAGAGACGACCGCAGAGCCTCGCAACTGTTGCAGGATTGCGTGCCAGAGAACTCTTATCCCTTTTCAAATAAGCCACATAGGAATCCTTGATCGGGAATAAACCAAGCTTCAAAAGATTATCTAACAGGGCAATATTATCTCTTTTTTCAAACGCTTTTTCGATACCCTTCCAAAGTTCGTCGTCAATATCTCTAATACCTTCAGGAATAGTCGGATACACTTGGAAAAGGTCATCCAAGTAACTCCTTTGGTTAGCATATTCAATACTTAATTTTATCCATTCGTTCATAATTTTATTAAATCATCAATGGTTACATTCAAAGCATCAGCGATTTTTTTTACAGTATCAATAGTTGGATTAGGTGTTGACCCTGCTTCGATTTTTGCGATGGTGTGAAAAGCAAGATTAGCCTTTTTTGAAAGGATATCTTGGGAAATATCTAATTTTTTTCGATATTTCTTAATGTTCTTTGATATGACAGATTCTTTGCTTGACATATTCGTATAGTTTTACTACTATTGGCAGTTAGTATACAGTAGATTGATTATGCCTTAAGTATATGAAAATAATAGTGTTAGGTCAACAAATTATGGATTCTTTTTTAACAACTTTTTTGCGCGCGGGAATGGTTCGATAAACTCACCACTTTAAAAAAATAAATCGTTTTGAGCGGGGCGACAACTTCCTAAATTAATTTCAATGGAGTCCCGCTGT
>JAPLKN010000082.1 GCA_026388075.1 Elusimicrobiota bacterium | reverse complement strand
GTTATAAAACGTCTTACGGGAGTGTATGGTTTAAATGTTTTTATCGGCATATGTCCTCACTTCGTTCGGAATCTCAAATCTCAAATTTCAAATTAACTGCACTTCGTTCGGAATCTCAAATCTCAAATTTCAAATTAACTGCACTTCGTTCGGAATCTCAAATCTCAAATTTCAAATCTCAAATTTCGCCGTTTCAGGCTCCTTCCGCCATTTTTATTTCTTGTCCCTTACGGATTTTCACGATTGCTTTCTTCCAGTCAGGCCTATATCCTGAATATACACCCATACGTCTTAATTTCCCGCCATAAATAGCAGTATGGACATTCTCAACCTTGACTTTAAAAAGTTCTTCAACAGCTTTTTTTATCTGAGATTTGCTTGCTCTTTTATCAACAATAAATACATACTTGTTTGATTTTACTCTAAGATCTGTTGCCTTTTCCGTAATCAACGGTTCTTTAATAATATTTCTTGATTCCATTTTTATTTTTCCTTTTCAACAACAGGTTAAGAGAAAAACAGGTTTAGGTTAAGAAAAGCTTTTTGCTTAACCTGCCTTTTTCTCAACCTCAACCTTTCTTAGTTGTTCTATTGCATTAGCCGTAAAAATTATCTTGTCAGCCCACATGGTTTCGTAAGCATTCATATTTTTCACTTCGCTTAAAATAAAGTTTGGAAGATTTTTTGTGGCCAGTTTAAGTTTTTCTTCATTCTTTTCCCCAACCAGCAAAACTTTATTATTTTCAATCTTTAAATTTTTTAATATTTCAGCAACTTTTTTTGTTTTTGCTTCTTCAATCTTTATATCATCCACAACTATAATATTGCCATCTTTAAATTTTGAAGCAAGCGCCATATTAAGAGTAACGCGTTTCTTTTGTTTTGGAACTCTTTGAGAATAATCTCTTGGCTTGGGACCAAATGTTATTCCGCCCTTGCGCCATAACGGGGAACGGATTGAACCAGCCCTGGCATTTCCGGTCCCTTTTTGTTTCCAGGGTTTCACACCTCCGCCGGAAACTTCTCCCCTTGTTTTTGTGGAATGAGTTCCTGACCTCTGATTTGAAAGATACCCGACAATAACCTCATGAAGCAATGTCGGAGATACTTTCGTATCAAATACCGGAGGCAGCTCTATCTTTCCTTTTTCCTTTCCTGACATATTATAAAGCGTTATATCCATATTATTCCTTTATTTATTCGCCTTTGCTGCTTTTGACGGAGCCGTAAATTTTTTCTTAGTTTTTTGCGCCGTCTCCGCACTGCGCGCTTTGACTTTTTTCACTGTCTTGTTTATTATTAAAGTTCCCTTTACGGTTCCGGGAAGCGCTCCCTTTACTAAAAGAATATTTTTTTCAGGATCAATGCCGATAATTTGCAGGCGTTGTATTGTAATCAATCCATCGCCCAAATGCCCGGGTTTTTTTGTTCCTTTAAGCACCCTTTGATTTCCGCCCGCGCCGCTTGCTCCCGGAGCTCTTTGACGATCAGATTGGCCGTGTGTACTCGGCCCGCCACGGAAACCATACCGTTTTACAACGCCGGCATATCCTCTGCCTTTACTTACCCCTGAAACATCAACAAAATCGGCCTCTTGAAAAACATCTGTTTTGATTTCTTGCCCTACTTTTAAATCAGCTACTTCTTCAGTTCTAAATTCATAAAGATGTTTTTTTAAAGCTAAATTACGTTTTTTAAATTGGCCGATTATCGGTTTTGAAAGACTTTTTTCCAAAACATCGCCGTAACCTAATTGCACAGCCGAATATCCGTCTTTTTCTTTTGTTCTGATTTCAGTTACTATACATGGGCCGGCAGACACAACGGTCACAGGTACTATATTCCCTGATTTATCAAAAAGCTGTGTCATCCCCATTTTTGTTCCAATAATTGATTTCAACATTTACTTCCTCACTCCGTTCGGAATGATTACACTGATTTCTAACATCTGATTACACAGATTTCAAAGCTCCTATCTGTGTAATCTTTTTTAATCTGTGTAATCAATGGTTACATTTTAATTTTCCGCCCAAGGCGGAGCCCCCATGGTTTGATTTACGAAGTAAATCAATGGGGGGCAATATTCCTACATCTTAATTTCTATGTCAACACCCGCCGGCAAATCCAGCTTCATAAGCTCTTCAACCGTCTTTTGCGACGGTTCTACTATGTCCACTAGACGCTTATGCACTCTCATTTCAAACTGCTCTCGCGATTTTTTGTCTGCATGTGTTGCGCGGTTCACCGTATATTTCTTTATTGCCGTAGGCAAAAGTACGGGGCCCGTAACACTTGCGCCTGTACGCCGCGCAGTTTCAACAATTTTAGCCAACGAATCGTCCAACATCTTGTGGTCGTACGAACGAAGCTTGATTCTTAACCGCTGTGCTGCTACTGCTTTTTCCGCTGTCGCCATTCTTTTTCCTCTAAACAACGTTTATAAAGTTTTGAAAGTGTAAATGTTATGAAAGATCTTTAACTTTCCTAACTTTCTTAACTTTTTAACTTTTACACGCTTTTATTCAATAATTTCCCGCCCTAGGCGGGCTGCCTTGGGCAGCTGTTACTCTATGATCTCTGTCACAACCCCAGAACCAACGGTATGTCCACCTTCTCGTATTGCAAACCTCAGCTGTTTGTCCATTGCTATCGGCGTTATCAACTCTACTTCCATATTCGTGTTGTCTCCGGGCATTACCATCTCAGTCCCTTGCGGAAGT
>JAPLKN010000081.1 GCA_026388075.1 Elusimicrobiota bacterium | reverse complement strand
TTCAATATCGCAGGCTTTAATCTGGACAAGGATGTTTTAAGCTGGATTAAAGATTGGAAAGAAGGCGATGAAATAATCGATCTTTTTTTTATGCTTGCGGCAATTAAGCTTGCGCTGGACGACGGGAAAATTGATTATCATTCTGAAGATAATGAAATCGGGCTTGTAGTTTCCCATGAAAATATTTCTCTCGTCCCTTTCTTTGAAAAGGTGATGAAAACCGCTTACAGTATTTTGGGCGGAACCGAAAAAAAAGTTTCGCAAAAGGAGTTTTACGAAAAAGTTTATAAAACTTGTTATAAAAGCGGGTATGATGTTCAGCCGTTTATGACTCTTTTTCATGCGGCTAAAGTATTTAATATCCATCGCCACTCTTTATTTATCTGTAATGCGTGCGCTTCAGGCCTTTACGCGGTTGAAACAGCCTCGGAAATAATAAGAAATGAACATTCGCCGATTATGGTTGTTGCGGCATCAGACCATGCGGATGTAATAAAATACTTGTGGTTTAAAGATATCGGGATATATTCAAAACAGGGGTTGACCCGCCCTTTTTCTAAAGATTCTGACGGCTTTATTTTCGGGGATGCAGGAATAGCATTGGTTTTAGAAGATTATGATCATGCAAAAAAAAGAAAAGCAAAAATATATGCGGAATATCTAGGGGGGGGGTTTTCTTTGGAAAGCTGGCAGGTAACGATGCCTCAGGTTGGCAGCAATTATTATCAGAAAGCTATTGAAGGCGCTCTTGAAAAAAGCGGAACAAAAAATTCTGAAATAGATTTAATTTGCCCGCACGGGGTGGGCTCACATGTAACAGATTTTTATGAATCAAAAGCAATAAATGATGTTTTTATTAGGGGCAAGAAAATTCCAAGTATTTCGGCATTTAAACCGTATGTCGGCCACACCCTTGGCGCAAGCGCTCTTTTAGAAACCGCTATTTTATTAATGTGCTTGAAAAATCAAATAATTTTACCTACACTAAACTGCGAAAATGTAAATCCCCAGTACAAGATTAAACCTGTTAGTGAAATAACAAAAACAAAGCTCAATAATGTTATGAAAACTTCAGCTGCGTTTGCAGGATATAATGCCTCCGCAGTGTTTGCAAAAATAAATTAGTTAACACCTCGCGGAGATCGCCGAGAAGTTATTATTAAACTCGTGTTTTGTCATTGAATGTTGTCATTCCGTCCGCCCAGGGCGGATCGAGGTCTCGTTATATTTGCATTATTAGACTTTAAGAGAAAGTTCGGAATGATACTTTTAGTTACCTTTGGCTATGTTTACATAGGCTATCAAGCGGCTGGCAACGAAAAACATGTTGTCATCCCGGGCATAAAGGTTAAAAAGTGTTGCTATTTTTGACAGTTTTGAAGTAGCAAAACCATTTTAAATAGCTAATTTTATGCCGTTCAGAAAGACCGCGATGATTTCTATATTGATGCTTTAATTGCGAAAAGAAACCTTCTAAGATATTTGTTGTTGAAACAATATTTTTATCTGTAATAAAGTGGAACATATTTGGCATAGCATTGTTTATAAGTGACATAGCTCGTTTAAGATCTTTGAATGCCACAAGGCTGCTTGGCAAAGAAGAAATATAGTTCTTATGCTTCAGGTGCCATTTGCTGTAGCGTATTTTAAAAACTATCATTTCTTCCGCACTGCGTATTCTTGCTATAGTTCCATACAAACTGCGCAATTCTTTGCCAGATTCAGTCTTTGGGAACGTTCTTAGCCACATTAATCCCTGGTTCTGAATATGGAAAAGACAGCGCTGTAAAATCGTTTCTGGCCAAATCTCTTTAAGAGCGCGAAGAACACTTGGATGTCCGTCGGTAGTTATGGCTATAGGATTAATACCTTTATCGCGCAGTTTAGTGATTATTGGAAAAACATTTTCATAGTTTTCGCGTTCAATATAAGCGATCTGTATTGGCTTTCCTGATACAACGTTCATAAACAGTGCCAAACAGCCGTCTTTATGAAAATATGTCCCATCAAATACGAGATAGTCAATCGATTTATAAGTTCTTTGTGAAAGAGCAGGCGGTTCTTTTGATAGCCAATAGTTTTTGATCTGTTTAAGCTTAAATGGGCTATGTCCTGATAAGCGGCTTAATTGCCTAATACTAAAGCCTTCGGTTACCC
>JAPLKN010000080.1 GCA_026388075.1 Elusimicrobiota bacterium | reverse complement strand
CCCAACCGCCAAACCGGGTTTGGAGGTTAGGGTATAAAAGAAAAGTCCCAGCGTGGAATTTTCCAGGCTGGGATCAATATTTCCAATAAAATTTATCAAAGAAGCTTCGTCTTCTGTGCTGATACCGCCTCTGGGAAATAGAATAAAGTTTTTGTTAAACAGTGTAAAAATATCTTCAATCAGATTGTTAATTACAAAAATTCTGCTCCGGGCTAAATAGAAAAATCTGCTTATTGTATTTACATCAATTTTATTTACAAAACCGGATTTGAGATTGTATCTTTCTTTCGTTATATTTTTTCCCAAGCTGATAAAACTGAAATCAGCTAAAGTACTATTTTTTTCTTCTTGTTTGCTTTTTTCTTTTTGCGTATCGGAAAAACCGTTCCCGCTTTCTGAAAATATCTTGTTTACAATATTTAGAGGAACGGAAATACAGGAGAAGAATTTTAGAAGCGGCCCCTGATTTTCTAAAATCTGCTCAATAACTTCAATGTCTTTTTGGCCTATGCTGAATCTGGGAATAAAACCGTTCAGCATAAAACAAAAGACAATGAGTGAGGAAACCATTAATTTTTGAGCTTTAATTATAAACATAGATTGGGGACTACGTTAACTTTTCTCCTAATTTTTAAAAGGGAAAATTGAAAGAAACTGAAAGGTTTTCAAGCAGGTTTTCCCCCGTTTATATTTATATGGCACTATGCTATAAAATTGCCATAAAAATTGTTTGAAAAAATTGTGAAATATTTGTGAACTTAAATCCATTATGCATTGTATTTTCAATCATATTCTTATTTTATATTTCCAACGCGCTGTGCCCTCCGAAGCTATTTAGACAATAGAGCGAATAGCTCTGTATATTGACGAAATGACCAGCGAAGGAGGGGGCATGGTAATTGCCAAACCCGCATTGTACTTTTTCCCCCAGATTTCTATTTCGCTTGTACCCAACCAACCGCCAAACCGGGTTTGGAGGTTGGGTAACCAGCATTACGCTGCGGAGATGATACCACGAATCGCTTTCATACTGGGCTGTGCAGATTTCCTTATAAA
The DNA here is from genome assembly GCA_026388075.1 of Elusimicrobiota bacterium. Classification (NCBI taxonomy): domain Bacteria; kingdom Pseudomonadati; phylum Elusimicrobiota; species Elusimicrobiota bacterium. The sequence continues at coordinate 6,801 of JAPLKN010000080.1, read as the reverse complement.
GTCTCGTATAGCTTTTCTTTCAATAACCACATCAAACATCTCAAACAATGCGCTCATAGCCCATTTCTTCGTTGCTGTATCTATGCCTTTCTTGAACATTATATCGGGCAAAGTACCAGTTGTAACAATTTTCCCAAGCAAAGGATTAAGAATCATCCTTAGGTTATTCTGAAGATTCTGCATAGTTTCAACTCCTTTATTTTTCTGAAAGTATGCATAAGCGTACATGACTATCTCAAAATCATTCATTCCTGCAGTATTCACAGGCCGCTCAATCTTTGACTTAACCATTACGGTGTTTGCCTCCAACCTTAGTTCAGGTTTACTATCATTTAATTCTATAACGCTATCTACTATTCTGCTGCCTTCTTCAAGATATACACTGTAAAATTTACCGGGTTGAGGCAAAGGAACTTCAAACTCAACATGTCTAAGTATAAAAAGAGCTCCTTTATGTTTTACAGGATCGAACAGCTCACCTTTATAGTAAATTCTAACATCTGGGCGCTTACTTAACCCTTTTGCAGTGATAGAATCAATGGGATCAATGTAGTGTATATCTACCCATTTCATACCAAGGGAATTAGCCATAGCAGTCATATTGATATGCAATTCTTTATTAAAGCCTTCGTATTCAGTTGCCGCCGGATCTTTCTCAAAACCAATGCCAAGCCCAATAATAAATTCCATTAATCCGAAGCATCCCTGCAACTTTATTTCCGGAGCCGTGACTGAGTTTGTTCGCAGAATGATCTTTTCCACATAATTATTTATGATTTTTCCTGTATTTGCATCAACCCCTTTCATTCCGGTTATTATTTTGTTTATTTTAACAGCAAATCTATCAAGTTTGACGGGATCACTTACAAGCTGTTTTAATTTCTTTCTTCCGTCTTCAGTAGATTCAAAGTACTGACATACGCTCTTAAAACTTCGGAATGATATAATAAGCTCAATCAATTGATCCGGAGTTAATTCGTTCAAATCCGTTGTTACGGCTGGATCTATACCCATGTCAATTTGCGATTTATCAGCCGGGAAGTTTCTTCCGGTATAGCGGTAACTTGAAAGAGTCGGATTCCAACCGATAGCAAGAGCTTTAATAATTCCTGAAATATTGTCAGCCCTGAAAAATCCTTTTCTTGTGTCTCCGCTCCTGACAAGTCTTTTTCCCCGAGGAATTTTTACTATAATACCAGCTGCATTCTTAACGTTATTTTTTATTGCGTCAATATTATCTTGATACATACTGATATCAAATTCAAGGAAAGAAGCGTAATCCGGCGTTTCAAGAGCGGATAAAACTGACACAAAATCCACAACCCCGATTGTTTTGCTTATCATATACTTAAGCGCAGCAGTCGGGCCGCTGGCATAGACTTTTGCAATAGGATTACGGCTTTTCACAATTGAATTTATTAATTTAAAATTATCTTCCGTAATGCTTGTGCCATTTGTGAAAGTTATTCTGAAACCGTCAAAACCAAACTCCGCAAGCATTGAAAGTTCAGACAGCGTCTTTTCGCTAAGATCTTTTCCGTCGGTAATTTCATACGACGCATAGACTTTTTTGCCCTTAGAATGAATTCTTTTAATCTCGCTTCTGAGCTGTGTTTCAAACAGCCAAAGCATTATAAAAACAGCATCCTTGTCTTTTTTGTCTATTTTATCAAGGAATTCCGAAAGCCGATCAATATTTTTATCCTTAAATATTTGAAAATCTTTCGCATATATATATTGGAGTTTTTCAAACATCTTACCGGCCTTTATCTGGCGCTTTATAGCGTTTTCTTGTGCTATCTTGAGTTCATCTTCGTTCTCAAACTCAGTTTTTTGATCTTTAGGAACACTTAAAATGTTTTCTAAAGTTTCTATATCTAATTCCTTTCTACTTAATCCCAATTTTTTTGCAAAGTTTAACAGATCAAGGTTAGTTATATTCCATATTCCTGCATTTTGCGTATCAAAAAAGCCGCTTAATATAATGTTCTTTATATCCAACTCTTCCGTTAATGGTAAAATATTAGTTATTCTCCCTACTTCCTGATTTATTTCTTTTCCATAGGGTTGGGCGGAAGATATCGGGATTTCCATAAGCGCATTTTCCTGATCCTCAATTTTTCCCATTATTATTGTCTTGCCCTGTAAAACAACATTCTGCATATAGATATTAAATTCGGCTTGCGTTAAAGTTGAAATATCCCTTGTTTCTACCTTCAGATCAGCAAGCAAATTACCGGATGCATTAAGCAAAATCTGGTTAAGTTCTAAACCTTTTAATGATGCTGGAGGCGCATAAGTAAAGCAGGCATTAGGCAAAATTTTCGCATAAGCGTCATCAACCATTTCCGGATGAGCATAAACTGTCTCAGGCGAACCGAGATTAATAATCGGCGGCAAAAGCTCGCCCTTTCTTGTCCCGAAAACTATTCCGAGGTTTGCAAGATATTCGCGAATCACTTTGTCCTGCCAGATTCTGTTTATCAAAAGAAGTTTTGCCCTCTGGGAATCTTCTATTGTAGCTCCCGGATTTTTGATAACAATCATTTTATATGCAAACTGTTTCCTTCCTTCAAGCTGATATCTTACAAAGCGGACTTCAAAATTCCTAGCAGGATTGTTGTCAAAGGGCACATTGCATAAAAACACACCATTTTCAATAGGCATTTTTGCGCGATCAGCCACAACAATATCAATTTTCTGAATAATTCCCGAAACAGCGAATGAATTATTAAGATGATCGTCTTCCTGACTTTCTGTATAGTCAGCAAGGTCAAAAACCGTAAAATAAAGCTTTTCTTCTACCTCGCCCCTGGCAATTCTTTCCGTTAATTCTTTTGCCCATTTTGCGGTTTCTTTATGAGGCGCAATGCTTCTGCCTGTTGCTTCTATTACAACCGTTTCCTCTTTGCGGAAGTTTTCAACGTATCTTGCAAGTCTGCCTAACGCTAACGCATTGATAATATCATCAGTTTTAGCTTTGCCTTTTATGAATTTATTAATGGCGTCTGAAACACGATCCTTATCTTGTTTATTCACCGGCAAGATAAGGTATGCAACTTCCATAAAAAGATCAGGCTCAATCATTACTAACTTTTCAGGCCTATCTTTTTTCAGGATTTGAAGCGCGGGAATTACAAATTTTGTTAATTCCTTTATAACTGAAGCCCTCAGGGCATCGTCTTCAATTGAGTCAATTCTTATCCTAATTGCTTTAATCACGCTAATTCTTTTTTCTTCAATAGCTTTATCAAACTTTTCTTTGAACCTCATTATCAGGTTAGGCAAAATATGTTGCGTTAGCTCTTTCTCAACTTCAGCTTTTAAAGTATTATCTTTAATTTCCCCGACTTTAGTATATTTTACCAATGTTACAATCGCTTTATAATCTTCGTTTAAAGCTTCATAAAAATTGTTTTTGTTATCTTTATTGAATAGAACACGAAGAATATCTTGAATTGAATCTTTTATAACATCAGTTCTTAAAACATCATCTTTAATGGTGTTAATATCTTTCATTATTGAAAGAATCGCTTTATATTCTCCCCTACTCAAAAGATCGTTAAAGTTTGCTTTTATTTTGCCGTTAAGGGCAGGAATAATATATTTCTTCGCCTCTTTAAGAACTGCGTCTCTTATAAAAGCATTATTTTCTTCAATTGCTTCAATATTATTTATTATTGCCAGAATTGCTTTATAATCCGGCTGTGTCTTAGCTTCGTTAAACCTTGCCCTAATTTTTTCGTTCAGGGCAATAATAATAAATTTCGCTGCTTCTTTAATAATTTCAGGTTTTAAGGCATTATCTTGAACTACTAAAATATCCGCCAGCGCTGTATTAATCGCTTGATTATAATTTTCCCCTTCCGAAGCTCTGAATTTCTTATCGGAATTTCTAGCCATGGATGCAATAATAATATCTTCCGCCACATCTCTTAAAACTTCGGGTTTTAATTGATCGTCTTCAATTGCCCTAATATTTCCTCTCATCGTTTCAATACCTTCATTAACATCTATATCCAAAGCCGCAACCGACTTTGCCCTCGCTTCTTCAATCTTAGAAGACATTTTTATAACATTTTTTACCACTTCTGTTGAAAAATCAATTGGGGAAGCAAGTTTGCGAATTTCACTAGAAAGCTCGGGGCTGATTCCAGGGGTATTAAGAATACGAACTAAGTATCTCAATAATCCTGAAAGGACCGCATTTCTTACATAATAGTTTTCAATTGAATCAATACTGATACTTCTTATGCCTTGTATTATCGGAATCGCTTTAACATTTCCCTTTTTTAAAGCTTCATCCAATTTACTTTGAATATTTTTAATTACTGCATCCACATATGCTGTTCCTGTTTCATTTAAGAAAACGCTTGGCATTCTGACATTCAATGACCGGACATCCAATATCAGTTGGTTGAAAGCTTCTTCTTTTGTAAGCCCGTCTCTTAGATACCGGTAATAATTTTTCATCAATATGGCATTGCTATCGCCGAATCTTCGTTCAAACATTAATTTGAAAAATCCCAATATCTGTTTGAAAATGTACCCGATATCAAAAAGGACATCTTTTGGTTCGGCAAATCCTCTTTCAATATGCCGTATTTCATGGGCGAGTTTTACCATAAATGCCCATTTGTACATCGCATGCCAAAATTTTTCCATCAATGAAAAAGCTCTAGATAATCCATGATGGTAGGCTACTATGTCTCTCGGATTTACCCAAACTTTAGTGCCCTTTGTCAACATGGAAATATTTCTTTGAGCTTTTAGATCCGGCACTTCTTCTGGTTTCAGCACCTCTTTTATTTTCAGCACCTCTTCTATGTCCGACGAAAGAGTTATTCCCAAATCATCAATCTTTTTTCTTAAATCATAAGGGATTTCGATCTGTTTCAACAGTTTCTTAGTGTTTTCTTCTTGGTCTTCTCTTATAGGTTCTTCCCTTATAGCTATGATACTCGTCGCAATCAATAACGTAACAACAAATGCGAAAGCGGCTATTGATGCTAAAATTATCAAGCCGACGCTTAATGCCCCTAACGTTACTGCTAATGCGGGAGTTAAGGCTAACCATGCACCGCCCCACATTGCAGGAACTGCCACGAAAGCCGACGCAACCGCAGCGCTAGCCATTTCCCTTAAGTTTATCGGGCTAGGCGGTACGGCAGGCGGAACAGGGGTGGCCGTTAAAGCCGTTTTCAATGCGTCAATACCAGCTATAGGTGAATTAAGAATTGCTTCTGAAAGACCGGTAATAGCTGTTATCGCGTTTTTAATCGCAGTTTTGTCGGCTTCAGAAGCACTAGAAATGAAAGCTGAAATAGTCTGTACTCTTTTTAAGTAAGTTTTATTAACTTGCCCAGCAGCAGTAACTTTTATAGTAGGAATTAAAGCCAATACCTCAGCAATAGAAAGGCCTGTAACAGTCGGTCCTACTTTCGGACCAGGAGTCACAGGTGGAATTACTGGTGCAGAAGTTAGAGCTGCCTTAAGACTGGTAAAAATCGAATCTGTTTTGGCAAGTATTGCAGTTCTTACGGCATCATTTGCCGAAATTACTCCTACAATTTCATTCATTTCGGATTGTGCTGTTCTGACATTATAAGAAACCGCGATGGTTTTAAGAATAGAGTCTCTATCCGCATATTCAAGATCTGTCATATCACCAAGTTTTGTTATAACATATTTAATAAAATATCCCGGGCTACTCTTTGCAGCAGCTCTTCTGTTATTATCACCGCTAAACCATTCATCACGCTCAAAAGCTATTGTTATTTTCTTTAGCATTTCAGTTAGCTTGGGATCCAAAGGAAGTTCCCATTCTTCAGAACCGAGAGCTGTACTCGTCATAGCCCCAACAGAACCTTCTGGTTGCATGCGTCCCTTTCTTGGAGTATTTGGAACTTCATTGGCTATGTAATTCCTTATATTACTTAACCTTCGCATTTCGTCAAATTCATTTAAAGGACGAACTTCGGTTCCTTTCCAAAGCAAACCCTTCATTTGGTTTTTGAAATTTCCATCAGGGCAGGTATCTATGCCATTTCTTATCAAAACCTGCTTTGCGGCATTGTCAATATAATATTTTATTATTGCCCCGATTATTAAACCGGAATCAGCAAGATTAGCCCTGTAATAGCTTTCAATTGCCTGCATAACCCAGTTCATTTTTTCTTGAGTATCGGCAAAATTAAATGCTATTTGAATTGCTAAATTATAGCCTTGTGCAGGATTAATTCCTTTTGCCTTTATTTTGGCCATCAATTCTTCAAATTTGGTCTTTGTAGTGGCTGCGTCCGTCGCAGCATTAAAGTCTGCTTGGAGTTGGACAATCTCAGCATCAGTAAATCCCGTAACTGGAGTAATAACCGGCGGCGTTACAACCGGACGAGTAACTGGCCCGGGAACAACAACCGGCGGGACTATTGTGGGCCCTGCTGGCGCTTTTACTCCCAAAAGCTGACTAATAAATGCTAGCGTGTTATCATAACTATCTTTCCATCCTCTTTCTGCAAGTTTCGTCAATAAAGCAAATGCATTGGCAGGTGTTATTCCCTCTGACAGAGTAGTAACATCTTTTTCGCCCTTTACAACCTGAATAAAAATTGTTTGTTTTTCAGCAGGCAAGCCCAATCCAGGTATAACTTTTGTTAAGGAGGCATCAAAATCTCTCTTTCCGGCAGGATCCATTTTGGAATACATCTCTTTTAACGCTTTCGCAAACAACAGGTTAACTTTATCTTTTTTCTCAACAGTAAGTTCCTCACCCGCCGTTACACCTGACAGTATCTTTGCATC
>JAPLKN010000079.1 GCA_026388075.1 Elusimicrobiota bacterium | reverse complement strand
TTTCTGATTTCTTTGCATTTCCAAAAAGGTGGGCTTTGTAAAATCCGCGGAAGTTAAAGAAGGACCATTTCTCAAGTTTGGGGGCAAGGACTATTGATGCATAGATCATCAAAAGGCCTTTATCTTTGGTACTTAATTTATTAAGCTTGTCTTTTAATGCCCGATCTTCAAGTTGGTTATAATATCTTATGAATTGATCTTGAATAGATTGGCTTTCAGGATCTAATTTATTATCTAAAGCCAGATTTTCAACTGTACAAAGAATTGATTGATTGTCTGATCCGGTAAAATTATCAATAGCTTTTTTAAAAGTTGAAAGCCTTCTCATCAGATTTTTTAGCGTCTTTTTAAATGAAATGGGCACATTTATACTTAAACTAAGTAAGCGTCTTATTTCCGAAATATCCGATCCCCAAGTAAACGCAAATTCTCCAAAACCAGCATGTGAAAGCACTTTTCCCATCATAGTTTCTTCCGCAAAATATTTAATTAATTCTTCCAATGTAATTTTTTGATTTTTTTCAAGATATTCTTTAAGCTTTTTAATGGTTTCTTCATTTTCTACTACAAGATTAATTTCCGCTGCGTCAGGTATAATTTCTGCACATAACGAAAGTATTTGCGTTCCCAAACTTTTGTCTTTTAAATCTTCTTTGACTCCGTTAAAGAATACATAATTGAATTGAATGCTAAAATTATATTCCTCGCCTTTTTTGGAACGCATCCATATAACCGGATTTGAAGATTTCTCGTTAGCTTCATTTTCAAGCCATATTTTAAGTTCTCCGTTTTTCTCATCAACTTCTGAAATTAGAGAATACTTGCTTACTTCGCTGATTTTTTTATCAATTGCCCTGACTTTTTTTCCGCTTACATAATATTTCATCGTCAGGATATTTATTATTGTTTTCTTTTCACATTCTTCTTTTTCAACGAGTTTCTGAAGGTTTTTACTTTCTGAATATTCTTCTTCCGCAAGTTTTCTGCATTTTTCTTTTTCATCGGGCACGGGAGATACTGTCCTAAACATAGTCACTAGATTCGGCAACGGTGTCATAGCTTCAGTCTCGCAAGTAGAACAAGCAATTGCAAGCTTATCTTTCTTCATATATTTAGCAAGTTTTTTTGCATTCTGTCTTATTTCTTCAATTGACTTTCCGAAATCTTTACTTGTACCTAAAGCTTTAGTGTCAGCACCGCCGAAAATAGGCCGCTTTTTGATAATTTTGCGCGCCCTTTTAATTGGAATCTGGAAACTGAAAGCCTGAGCTTTTATTTTATTTATACCTTCCAGCATTTTATCAAGCTCCGCTTCTGTCTTGCGTGTTTTAACCTTTTCTTCCATACCGCACATATGTACCAAAACTGCAACATTTCTTTTGTTTATATGTTCTATTATGGGATTTAATTGGCCAACAACAAATTTATCCACATATGTGTGGCCGAATTTAGGCATACCTATAACAGGATCACATAAACAGATAGAGTCTACCCCTGCATCAATAAGAGCATCAACATATTTGATAGTTAAATTTCTCACATATTCAAAAAGCTTATCTGATAATTCTTTTGCTTGTTTAACTCTCGGGCCACCGCCTTCATGTTTTGCCAGCGCCAATGTAAGCATCAGCTGATCGCCCAACAAATATGAAAAAACTGTCAAGGGCGCCGGAACTATTCCCATAACTTTTATAGATGGGTCTTTCTTTTTAATTTTCTTAACCATGTCTCTTTGTACAATCATTCTTAAACCGTCTTTCATCGGGTCAAAATTTACTAAACCTTCCAGAGAACGAAGTTTTTCTAAGAGTTTATTAACATCATTATCATTGTAAATTCGTTCTTTGTCAGGAATACTCGGATCTCTCTTTCTATAGCTTGGACGCTTCTGGCCTTCCTCATAATACCTTTCAAAATCAAAACCGTTATTTTTTAAGATCGCTTCCCAAAGAATAGAAAGGTCCATTGTAGGATACACCATAGGAAGGTCCAGCTCTTCGTTTGTATTTTCAATAACTTTGGCTTGTATGTCGGCATTATCGGCAGCTTGAGACAGAGTATATTTGGTTTTATACTTTTCATTGTAATATCCAACCATATCAAAAAGGTTAATTATAGCTGTACGATTTTTTCTGCTTTTCGCTGTTTTGACAAAAATATCTAGATTTTCCGGGTCCCGCTTGCCAGGTTCGGGTTCTTCTGAAACGTCTGCAGTTAACACATAATTTGGATTACTAATGTTCCACCTCATGTGTTCAGTAATCTGTGCTTGAATGGCAAAAATTACTCTAGCGTCGGGCGGTGAAAAAAATAGTTTTGCAATGTCCCACGCTTCCTGACCCGCTCTATTCAATTCGTTCCGCTTTATCCTACCTGAAGGTTTGGAATTAAGAACCGCAATGTCCCATGCGTCCACACCCGCTTGAATAACTTTTTTAATTCCTTCCTGAATTTTGTTCAGGATTATTTCATCATTTTTGGGAATTTCGTGTTTTTTAATTAAAAATTGGATCGCTTCTTCAAGAGTCATCTCCCCATTAATCACTGCCAGAGTAGCTTTCCAAAATGCAGGTTCTTCGTCTTTAGGCGCATAATTTTTTTGACAGTCTTTAATTTCTTTAGAATATTCTATTTTATTAAGCCACCATTTTTCTTTATCCTTATTTTGATCAATTCTTCGCCACAACCTTAATTCTAGATTAAGATCTGTAATTGTTTTCTTATCCTTTTCTTTAAGTATCTTTTTTTCAACCTCATTAATCATGTATTTTGGATAAGCCATATATGTACTTGGCATCGTTGCGTTGGCATCGGGTTTCGATTCAGGAGAGAGATAATTATCAGTTAATGCTTTTAAAAGATTTTTCGTAGCATTTACAAATACTCCTTCGGCATTTACTAATTGTTTATCTGAACGATTACTTAATTTGCCCACATTAATTGCCAGCGGAATTTCTTGCGGAAATTCTAATATTTCCTTATCGCTAATGTTATAATCACTACCGATATGAGCTAGAATTTCAAATTGCTTTTTGGGATCTTCTTTATTTTCTTTATTTAACAAATCAATTAAGATTTTAAGGTTTTTCCCTTTCCCGTTTTCCGGGCTGACTTCTTGGAGCGTTGTTATACCGCCTTCTTGAGTACCTTGAGTACCTTGGAGAATCTTTGTTTTAAAAATGAAATAAATGTGTGTTGCCAAATGCTGTTTGTTGTTTGTTGCTAGTAGGGTACTCAGGGGGTCATATATCGGGAAAAGAAGATTTTTGTAGTCCGCATCTGAGTTAAATACAATATTGCCGCCTTTTTCAAGAAATCCTATCAAACTTTCTGCCATGCTATCAGAAAGTTCTGATCCGGGTACCATAGTTGTTCCTCCGATATCAAGCGAAAGCAAAGGAGTTTTCTTATCTTTTAGAATATCGTTAAGGCGATTTACTAAAGCGCTTTCCGCAGGATTCAGCTCCTTCTTTGCAGGTTCGGTTTTTTTAGTCTTTTTTGCCTGTCGGCCGCTTGCAGTTGCCACTTTTTCCGGATTTTTTATGATGTTGGCTACATTTAGGCTTTGATGCTTCTCAATTTGAGCTTTTTTAGCCTTCTTTTGTGCGGCTTTTATACTAAACTTAAATGGATCAACGGGCTGTATAAGCTGGAAAAAATACGATATCCCTCTTGCAAGGATGTCATTTATCGTGTTTCTTACTCCTCTAAAATTTTCATGTTCTAACTTTTTTAATAGTTTATCAATAAAATCTTTTAAAACATCTTTTTCTTTAAGAATTTCCTGAATTTGAGCAAATGTCACTTCACCAAATTTTTGAATTGCTTCCCAGGTAACTTCCCAAAAATATTTTTCTTCGTGTTTAGGCGCATATTTAATTTGAACTTTTGTCTTGAGTTTAGCGTACTTCTCCAGCTTCCACCAATCTTCAGGAAGCCTTCTTATGTATTTATTGAAAAAATTATTCGCAAAATCTTTGTAAGTATTTATTGCAGTAGCATTATCTTCTTCCGAGGCAGGCTTTGAGGTTTCCAGTTGAGCGGTGATTTTATTATCCGCCTGACTATAAACAATCTCAATTTTTCTATTTTCTTTGTTTTTTTCATCAGTAAACTCAAAGCTGAAATAAAGGTTTGTTGCATCCTCGCGTTCAAATTTAAATTTCATCCCAAATTTATTGTCTTTACCCAGCACACCATTAACTGTCTGTTCAATTTCTTTGGGATTTTTCTTTTCTTTAAGACTATTTGAGATAGCAACACGCAGCAAATCTGAAGGGAACTTATTAGTCAAGATGATTTGTTTAACTTCTTCAGCTGTTTTTCCTTGTAATTCACTGGTTAAGGCGATTAAAGCCATAGTCTGGGAGGCGTACTCTTTCGCCTGGGCTTTTGCCAGCTGGTCATAGAATTTTTGAGAATATTTGGTGTCTTTTGTTACATTGGGGGTAACAACGAGATAGGAAATGTCTCTGTCTTCAAGAAGCCGGGTCAGGCCTTCGGTATGGAAACCTCCGGTTACAACAACCATTACTTCTTTTGCGTCTTTTAATGTTTCTTTTAACTTTCTAACATGGTCAATACCGCCGAGAGATCTTACTTTCCCCTGATTTTTGGCGGGAATTTCGCCTAAGATATTTTTTATGAAAAACTTATTTCTTTCAACGTTTGTCTGGTAGAATCCGTCAAACAAATTATAATAAGGAGAAAGGTCCACCACCTGATCCAATATAGCGTATTTTCCCCAAATTTCCTTGAATTCGGCCATATTCTTTGAGATGAAAGCATAATCTCCAGCCCCAATTTTGTTACTTAGATATTCTTCAATATAGCTGAAGAAATCTGAAATGTAGGACACTTCCTCTTCCGCCACGCATTGTGAGGTTCTATAATGAAGCTCTCTTATTAAGGTTCTTTCTTCTCTTACTAAGTCTATCGGATTAATGGCTTGGTTGGATTTTACGAAATTGAGGAAGTCATTTACTTCTTTAAACTTGCTGGTAAGCTCTATGTTATAGAGTTTTGATATCTCGCTTAAGTTTATATACAATTCGTCAAGACGGGAAAGGTTTTGAGTTTTTTCCAAGAGCAGCCTGTATGTTTCGTATGGCATCTTGGTTTTTAGCTGGTTTATAAGTTCGGCTAACTGCTTGCTTATCTTTTTGTAATTTAAACCTTTTTGTTCTTTTACCAGTCTAAGATATTCTTTAATCGCCACATAATCATAAATGTTTACTTTTGATTTGTCGGCCAATTTTATTAACAGTCGGTATAATTTTTCTGTGGTTATTTCGTTCTTTTTGTATCTATTAAGGATTTTTTCAAGCCTTGCATTTTCCCTGCTGTAGTATTTTTCTTTCAGCATTCCTAATTTTGCTTTTATTTCGGGAATTTTAGATTGGATTTCGCTTTGCTGGCTGAGAATCTTTTCTAATCTCAGTATGTTTGCATTGTATAACGAGGCATCTTCAATACCTATCAATAAATCCGGCTTTTTGGCTTCAATTGAATAATATTCGGTTCCGGTAAGCCTTCCTGATTCTATAAATGTTTCTATAACTTTTTCTCTAAGTTTCTTGTCTTCTAAAACGTTTACCCAGGAAGTATTAAGCTGGCCGACGCTTCCTTCTATATATATTTTTTTGAGATGATATTTTTCATCCAAAAGCCCGAGAATCTTTGAAATATTCCTTTGAACTTCGCTATGGCAGTGAAGGTCCTGGATATTTATTACAACTTTGTCCGAACCAAAATACCTGCCGTCCGTTATTCTCCCCAAACTGTAGGGAATGGTTAACCCGTCCAAAGCAAGCTTCACCTGCTGCGAAGTTTCTCCGTTTGTAACAGCTATCGCGTGCAAAGCTTGGCTGAATACCGAAGTAAATAAAAAGGCCGTAACTGTTACAACAGCAACAGCCTTTTTAAAATTAAATAATTTCATTAAGTTCTTAAACTTAAAGAAAATGAACCTCCCCGCAGCAAGCTGCGGGGTATCAGATGTATTTTGCCTTTCTTCCTCTCCTTTGATGGGAGAGGATTTAGGTGAGGGTGAGCATGCAAATACAGCTTTATCAAGCCCCCTCATCCTCACCTTCTCCCACCAGGGGAGAAGGAATATTCGGAAACCGCCCTGCAAGCAGGGCAGAATTGTCAAATTAAATAAATTGGTAATTGTTTTCATTTCCCCCGTTACCTCACTGCTTATCCGCCTTCGCACCGTCCGCCAATGGCGGAGGCAGGGAAAACTCCTAATTTCTTTTAGGAGATGCTCGCCTATGGCGGAAATGCGAAGAAGGAACCCCCGTTTAGTTTTGCTACTTGTCCCTGCGATTAGTTTTCGACTTGTCCCCATGCCTAGATTTCAAGGAAATCTTCGGGGAAGAAAACTGTAGGGAGGCAAAACTAGGGGGTAAGCTTCGGCGCCTGCCTCGCCGGCGGGCGGGGATTTCGCCGAAGAAACCAAAGATACTATGGTCGTAAGACCATAGAGCTTCATTGAATTTTATCATTGCGACCTATTCTTAGCGACGAACTCAAAAATATTTTTTAGGCAGTTACTGGTCTCTGGTTCCTTACCCCTTACCACTTACCGCTTATCCCTGTTTTTATGCTGCTCCTAACAGCATTTTCGTATTTTCTTTCATATTCTTCAGTCCGTCATTCTTAAGTCTTTCTATGAATGAACCGAATTCTCTTTCACCATATACATCCAACAGCCACAGCAAATTGGCTATAACGATAGGAACCGGATTATTTCTATCAGTATTATCAACTAGGCTGCCGAGAAGATTTATAGCCTTATAAGCCGCATCCTGAACTTCCACCGCAGTTGCCTGCTTTCTCCCCGTTTCTACCTCTTTCAGGTATTCAATTAATTTACCAGCTTCAATCCACATATTTTGATTTATTCCTTCAAATGCCGGCTCCGCGCCCTTTTGCATATTGTTCAGAGTTTCTACCATTTTGCTGATATCAAACTTGGGTTCTGTTCCAGAATTTTCCCTAATAGAAATTATATTGGCAAACAACATCGCGCGAGCATATGTTATCTCGTTTCTAGTAGTAAATTTGCCTAAGGATTCATTCCTAGCATTTTTCTCCGGCTGACTGTTGATAATCACTCTCTCAAGAATCCCCTCCGTATATCCCGCAAGTTGACTTGCTAGAAGATCTTTGGCTTTATCATCTACAGATGAAATATTTTTTGCAACTTTCTTAACATACTCATCTTTCCCTAGAAACGATTTCTTTGCTATTTTTCGTATAAAAGCTTCTCCTTTTAGTTCCTGTTTCAGATAGGAATTCATTAATGAAAGAAGATCTGAAATCTGTTTTTCATTTAATTCTCTTACCTTTTTAAGCGAAAGTGCATCGCTTCTTCCCACGTTATATCTGTACCCAAAATCGTTACTTAGTTTGTTCTCAAAAGCGTCAAAAACCAACTGAAGCAAATCCCGTACTCCTTTCAAAGTGTTGTCTTTTCTGAATATATCCTTAACTAATTCATTTGAAACACCTATTGTGTAAGCTTCCATTATTCTGTCATTTATAACTCTTTGATTTTTCCCTTCAATTTTTGTGAGATCTGCTTGTAAGGTTTCCAAGTTCCGAGTTGTTTCCGGCGCAAGTTCTGGTTCATGGCCTTTTTGCTTGTCTTCTTGTTCCGTTGTTCTGAAGATTTTGGTGCAAATCTCAACCCAAACATCCTTTATATCATCTTCTATACCTATAGTAGCAAGCTCACCGGCAAGATATTTCCTAGCCTTTTTTATTTCGAGTTGTTTATAAATATCTTTGTTCTCAAATTCTCTTGCTTTATCCAATATTACACCCATTATGGCGTCGCGTTTAATGCTTGAAATTATTGTTCTTAATTTAGGAAGTAAATTATTAGCTTCAAAAAACTTTATTTCAGATGTGCTGAAAGAGCTGAGATCAAGCCTTATCCCGTCGGCATCAACTCTTGAACCTATTCGGTTTTTCATGACCTTCTCAAACTTTTCCAAATAATCTTCTTCATTTTTCTGAGTTAATTTTGGTTCTGTTTCTCTATGATCATAATTGGGAAGCCCCTGAGCATAATCAACTACTACCCGCAGCCCTCTAGAATGGGCTTTTCTTATCCGTTCTTTAAGTGGCTTAAGATCATTTTCCTCTATTGTTCCCGAAAAAATTGCCTCATCAAAGGATATAACTACTACATTAGTATTTCGTTCCGCCATTTCTTTCATATCATTTTCGGTAAAGCTCGTCTCCAATTCTTTAAAAGAAAACCGAATATTCACTGTTTCGGCTCTTATCGGTCCAGAATTCAAGAAAGGTTTTTGTTTTCTTTCCATTACACCGTTCAGTTTATCAAGAAAATCATAAAAACCTTCTTTTCCCGAGTCAAATGTTGTGTCAAAATGATTTTTTTCGTTCAAAAATAAGTCCTCGGCTTCTTTGCCAGTCGCAACAAAAACGGTTTGTCTGAAATTGATAAAGTTTAAAGTTTCCTCAGTTATCCCGGTTTCGCTTTCTATAAAAGAAAATTCGCCATTTTTATTTCCTCTCTCAAAATCACCCGGGTACTCAGAAATCCATTTGAAAATATTCTGAGCATTAAATGGTGCTGCGCTATGTCCCTTATTGTACTCTTTGACTTTCGTTTGATCATAATAATATATTTTAAGCAACCCGTTTCTAATCGGGATTTCTTCCCAGTATAGTTCATCCAGACCAATATCTGTCGTTAGCCGTGAATCTTTTTCCAACTGCAAATCTTTCTTATTTTTCGCTTTCGGTAAAGGCATCGCCACAGCTACTTTCCCGCCATGGTTTGCCAGTTCAATTGCATGGTTTAATTTTTGAAGATAATTCTTGGAATTTGAAATGCTAATTCCTATCAATTCGTTCTTCATAGCAGGAACAATTGCCTGCAAGGGTTTTTCGGCATGGAAATATTGTTCAATCAAGGCGAGAATATATGTGCCGAAGATCGCTCCCGGCTGAGAATTTGCCAAATCTCTTCCTTTTTCAAAAGTTTCATTTAACTGAGCGAATAAATTAACAAGATTGAAAAGGTCTTTTGTGATAATAATACGCGGGTTTTTCAGAGTTCTGTAAACAGCCATATTTTCGTAAGCGAGATGCCAGAGAGCCGAAATATTTTGAATTCCTAACATCAAAATATACGGTCTTTCTACCTGTTTTATCAAGTTCATATCTGCCGGCATCGCCTCTTCGGGTATATTTTCTAAAGAGATCCCGGAGATTCTGGCAATTGTAGCTCTTGTTTCTTCATCAAGTTTTAAGCTTTCCTTAGCCTGCATATTCAAATCCAAAGTAAATACTGAGTAAATCTTTTCACCTTGATCGTTACTATTTTCAATAATTATCCAATTTCCGGCCGGAACTGCTGGCAATTGCGCATCTTCACTGATTATTTCTACGGGTAATCTTCCTATTTTTGTTTTACCTCCCCCGAATCCCGTAATAGGAAGTAAACCTTTGCCCGTTGCAAAGAATTCCTTAATCATATTTTTATGCTGGGACCTGGTACTAGTTATAAATTCTTTTATGTATATTATTTGAGTTCCCAAAATCCAATTCCCCCACAAAGAAGACACTATAACAATAGCCCAAAAACAATAACCTAAGGGAAATGAAAAGGTCAACATAGCGATAATTCCGCCAATACTAAAAGAAAAGCCAGTTACTAATAATGCGGCAGAAAACGAAATAATTGAATAATTCTGATAAGATGCGACTCCTTCACCATCCGCATTTTCACGTATTTCACTTACTTTTTCTTTCATTGATTTCTTTTCTTCCGGTGTAAGCCAAGGATGCAGCTCGGCAAATTTTTTGGAATATATATTTTCCTTATAGCCATATTTCTCGCCTGCCCAGATTAGGATTTTTACAAATTCATCATAAGGAATGAATTTTCCCTTGTACCATTTATAAAATAGATAAATCCTTTGCACTATTTCATAATTTCCTGCATCGTGCCATACAGCAAGTAATTTATTCACTTCCTCTGTATTGATCCGATTCTTGTAATGATCTTTGATAGCTTTGTCTATTGATCCTTTCCCGGTCATTAATAATCCCTGTATATTGACACCAGAACTTCGTTTTGGCTTTAAATCCATAAAGTGCTTTTGAATTTCGCGGTTAGACATAAATTTAATCAACATATCTTTCAAAAGCATCACATCAAAAAATGATTCGTAGTTGGCGGGAATATTTATATTGCTCCATTCGTAGAACGCAGCAACATAGGATTTAGAAAAATTACCTTTAAAATCTTTGCTATCAATATCGTTAAAATCCTTATTCAGTAAGATAGAATGTAGAATCGATAAAAGCGATTCTATTTTTTGCTCTAATTCATTTTTATTATCCAATTTATTATCCAAAGAAATGTTCTTAAGAAGCATCAGAATAGTCAAAGTGAGAGGATCCCCAGCAGTTTTCTCCTTCACATATGTGCCTTCAAAACACTTCTTATAGACGGATTTTGAAGCCATATCAGCCAGGTCAACCAAAATATATTCAACATTCCGAAATATATTATTTTCATCTGATAATGTTATTTTTTTGTCCGGATATTCGTCGTATTTGTATTCAATATTCCGTTTCTTCATTATTGTCGCCAAAAGCTCTTTGAGGAAACCGGAAGTTGATAGTTTTTGGCTCGTTGATAGTTTTTGGGTCAATGTTTCAAGATTTTGCTTAAATTTTATGCCATTTCCAATAACTTGAATATTTTCCAATTCTTTAAATAACTTATTTGTTCCATTTTCAAAATCTATTAAATATTCGTTAATTTTTTCAATATTTGCAGGAGCTTCCTTATATTTGTCATCATTCATTACTTGTTGGATTATATTCCCAACTTGCTGATACAAGCTTATCATCAAAACAGCCAATGAAGGTTTGTGTTCTGTTGCACTTTCAAACAATGGGTTAAATTTGCTAATCAAATTATTAAGAAAATCTATTAAATCGTTGTCTGAAACATTATTTTTCTTATATTCTTGAACTAATAGAGCAATATTGAAACCTATACCTATTTCAAAATCCTTGTCTTGCAAAACTCTACCAGCAAGCGTATCAGCCAAGCCGGAAGGAATATTGTTCCCATTTAGCGGTTTAGCGTTATTGAGAATCCCAAGTATTTCTGTTTTCAAAGAACCGCTGGTCAAAGGAATATCATTCATCCTCAAATCATCAAGCTTCATTTCATTATTTTCATGTTCTGACGTCACGTTATCTAAACGTTCTCTAAGATCACTCGTTGATTTTTCGTCCGACAGAATGCTGTTGATCTTTTTACCAGATTTTTTCCCATTTTTTATAGCTTCGCTCTCCAGTTTTCCAAGTTCCCTTGTTAAAGCATCCTGTTCTGCTTCAATTGATTCTTGTCTTTTAGTCAGTCTTCCTATTTCTTTTTCATTATTTTTATGATTCTTTTCGTAATTCTGATTGTGTTTTAGATGAAGACCCTGCAAAATGATTAACTCATCTTTGGTGAGTTCGATCTCGGCCACATCAACATCGCTCATAGTTTCTAATGAGTTCTTTAGAGATTCCCTTTGTGCCAGCACCTGCTTTTTAAGTTTTAGCGCCAGCTTTCGCACTAAATCCGGATCGGCGTTAGAGTGATCGATTACCCAATTTATATCAATGTGGCTCATAGCAACATTTTCGTTTGCTGGCGCGACGATTTGCTCCGCAATTATTTGAATAATTTTGGCAAGCGGATGGTTAAGAGAAATATTTTTTGACAGATATTCTTTTGCCATCCATACTAGTTGATCTTTGAATTCAGTAGTCCAATCCAAAATTTGTTCAATAGTTATACCTGAAAAATCTAATCCAGTTTTGATCGCTCGTTTATAAGCCAATCCTACTAATTGGCGATAATTTCTTATCTTTTTCTTCACTCCGTTATCAAGGGTAATCTTTACTTTTTTCGGCGACTTAGATCCTTCCGCAAGCTGTTCAAGCATCCCGATGACCGTATCCCAGGTTGCCTGGGTGGTTAGAAGATTGTAGTAATATGTCTGTCCTTTGCCTCGTTCTCGGGAATCGGTTTCATAATTCAGATGATACTCTTCAGTTTCTACTATTGCCTGTCCGTTTTCTAATGTCAAATCGATTACGTCGGTAATTCTTTCAATAATTTCACTGTTTTGTTTTATCAGGACAACTTCATCACCCGGATTCCATACTAATTCTCTGCTATTCGTTAGATAAATCGGCTTAAAGAAAGAATAACTATCACCTTTGGTCCAATATGCAGTATCAGTTTCATAATTGAGTCTCATTTCTTGTGTTTCTACAGTAACCTTAAAACTTCCGGTTTTTATTCCAGTAACATTTTCTATTCTCATTGTCACTTGTCCGTTTCTTACTACTTTCACGTCACTTCCATCCCAAACAAGCTCGCCTCCGCTGATTGGAACAGAATTGCCTGATCTGGTAGTTAAAGGAAAATTATTCTTACTTAGAGTTTTAATTTCATTCTCATTCTCGATTTGTTCGCTTATTAACCGATTTATTTCATGATTAATATCGCTAATAAGTCTTTCAAGATCAAGATAACTATCAGTATTTTTGTTTCCCAGAGCTTTCTTGCCAGCTTTCTGGCGTTCAAGAGCAGATTCAAGCACACCAAGCGCGGTTTGTTCCGTATCCAGATTTTCTTTAATCCCTTTATTTCTATCGATTAGACTTTCAATCCTTTGATTGTTTATAATATAGTTTGCATTATGTTCTTCGTGCAGGCGACTTAAGTTCAAGAAAAAATCTTCTTCGTTATTAGCACCTTCACTAGCTTTGCTTATCATGTCCTTTACAGCCAATAATACTAAAACTCGATCTTTTTCAGGATGTTGGGCTAGATAATTTTCCATGTCTTCAATAATAAGTCTATTTTCATTGGCGGGCGCCACAATAAGCCTGGCAATAATTTCAATGATTGTGGCAACTGGTTTAAATTTCTTTAGCTTGTCATTTTTGATAGGAAGATTTTTTGAGAGATATTTTTCTGCTAATTTAACAAGTTTTTTACTCGCGACTACAGTTTCCCGCAATGCTTCTTCAGCAGTTGTAAATGGAATATAGATTCCCCATTTTTTAGCAAGCTTAAACGCGTCAAACACAAGCTCTTTAAAAGTTTTTGGCTCTTCGGTTACTCCCTCTTCGGTTACTCCATATAGAGTAATAGCTAATTTTTGTGAATCCGGCTTGCCCCCGCCGGCAATTTTTTTAAGCAATTCAATAACAGTATCCCAGGTTTTTTGGGAAGTAGCCGCAGCCGTAGGTTCAGCTAATGCCCGTTTAAAGGCTTCTTTTATCATATTGAGGTTTTCCTGGTTATCTATAAGCCGCATAAACACTCCGGCGCCGCCTTCTTTTCCTCTTCCATCTTTTTCATCAACAAGAGCGTTATACGAAGCTTCGGCAAAATAGTCGCGAACCATATTCGGGCTAATATTGTGCAAGTATCCTTTAGCGAAACCTATAGCCGGAAGCCCGGGGATAAATTTTTCAGATACCATTGAAATAATAAACGGCAGATATTTCTGAGGCTGGGCAAGCACATTCTGATAATTAATATGCTGATCGCCTGTCCCCTGCAGTACCAACGGAATACCAAGCGTCATAAGATATTCTCTTAGGTTAACGAATTTACCGCCTTCAACGTAAATAAAGGGTACTAACTGCCTTTTGTTTTCTTTGGCATATTTATTGGCCGCTCTTATGGCTTTTTCAAGACTTTCTAAATTATTTACTGCATCTACTCCGATGTTGAAATTAGACGAGACAGCGGCAGATCTCGCTAAAGACTTGATATTTTCTTCATCATTCCTAACCCTGCCCGATGTCTGCAAATCGCTTAATCTTTTCTCCAGCAATTTTTTGCCCATTTCAACATAGGGCTGGCGCAGATACAGATTCTTTTGAACAATTTTGGTTGCTTCATTATCAAGGTTATCAAGGACCACGTTTGAAACTTTAAAATTCTTGCTGTGCAAAGCCTTTACTATCAGGCGGTTTCCTACAGTTGTAGTTATCGCATGGAACAGACTTATAAGTCCTGCGAATTTCTTTGAGATGTCGTTAGTTGCTTCCATTTTATAATTAAGGACATTAAATTCCATGCTGGATATTTGTTTTTCGGAAAGATTTATCACAAAAGCATGCGGATTTTCAGATTTTAAGTAGTTTTGTTTTTGGTATTTCCACAGACTTTCCGGCACCGTAACAAGGGGGGTCGGGCAGCCGTCCTGCCATATGCTTTCGTTAAAGTTCTGCTCTTTCGATTTTCCGAACCAGAACATCTCGTCCGGGACAACCAAAACCATATTCTTGACCCCGCTGTCAACTATAAAGTTGCCAATCATTACTCCTATATGGTCAGAGCTCCTTATCTGGTCAATTTCATCTTTGCGGGCTTGCCAGTAAGCCTCCACATTAAGATCGTAGTATGCAAGGAATGCCATCATATGGAGATCGTCAGTCCATCTTCCGCCCACATTGTCAAACATTTTAATGACTTTAGGCGTGTTAGCGACTCCCAAATCTCTCAAAAGATTGGAATTCTTTATAAATGCCGCAAGCCGGCTTTGAGTTTCGTCATCGGTAGATTCAAAAACCATGTTCCCCAGGACTTCGCCGAAAATAAGCTTCACGGTTTCCTTGTCAAAACTGAAACCTGCAACCCTCTGACTTACAAGTTCTATAAGGCTGTCTGTTCCATAAATAGAAGTATCCACTTTAAAAAGGTCAGCATTTCTTTCCTCTCCTTTGGGTAAATTTATCTCATGCAGAATTTCAAAGACCTTATCCGCAAAAAGCTTGCCGTTTTTCTGTTCGGAATGGCTGTCGGCTGATTTTTTTAATGAGGCATACAAAAGAGCAGTGAAAATCAGCATAGTTTCATCAGTTGTCCCCGATTTAGAGCTTGGAATTATTGCAACGCTGCC
Organism: Elusimicrobiota bacterium; assembly: GCA_026388075.1. Taxonomy (NCBI): domain Bacteria; kingdom Pseudomonadati; phylum Elusimicrobiota; species Elusimicrobiota bacterium. Next base: position 2,421 of record JAPLKN010000079.1, on the reverse strand, counting down.
CTCACTTGGCGCTTTTTCCAGCAACTGCTCATAATCGACTCCTAATTCATACTGGCCTGTAAATGTAGCCCTGGAAGAATCCGCCCATTTCGCAAAATACCTTGCGACAGCTTCAAACGGAGTGTGCTGTCCGCCGATGCCTGTTTTGATTATTGTTCTGAAATATTTCGATCTGAATAATTCTTTATAAGTATCAACACCTTCGAGAAATCTTTGTTTCCCTTCTTCGGTATAATATCCTTGTACGCCCTCGGTTGCAAGCGCGCCGTGGTTAGCCGATCCTGACGGTACTCCAAAACCCGCTTGTCCGTATCCGCCTTTCATATAACGAGGGTCATCTCCGCTAAGAGGCGTGACTAGTTTATCCAAAAGTTCTTTCGATTCGGCTATTTCCTGTTCATTAAACTCAGTTGTTCTCGAAAGCCTTTCAAGAGAGATGAAGTTCCTAAGATGAGCTGCCCGATACTTAACTCTCTTTGCGTTATATTCTTGATGTGACTCGCTCAAAATGTCATGTCGTTCCTTCTCATCAGACTGAGCGCCTTCTGCAGCTTTCTTCATCTCTGGGACAACGGAGCGCAGCTTATCTTGATCCTTTTTAGGATGCTTGGTTATGAAACTTTCAGGATTCTTATCCAAAAGTTCAGTTTCAATGGCAGGAGCAATTATCATCTCGCCAATAATTTCAATAATCAGAGAAACGCCTTGAATAACAGGGTTCCTATCATCAATCAGTTTATCCTTTAACAAATACTCATCAACTAAGTCCACTAGTTTATCTTTTATCGCTATAGCAGCAGTACTGGCTTCTCTATATGAATTAAAAGGAAGCCATATACAATATTTTTCAGCAAGACCAAACGCTTCTTTAACAAGCGTATTGAAATTTTTCTGATCTACAACTGCTCCGCTATATAGGTCAATTAGGTCAATCTTCCCCTTGTCTGTAGAAGCCATTTTGGGAGAACTTTTAATAAGATTAAGCAAATCTTTAAGAGTTTCCCAGGCTTCTGGGGTGGTTGCCGCGGTAGCAAATCTAAAATCTGACTTTATACGGTTAGTTTCCACTACAAATTGATTCTTAGCTTCGTTAAAAGCATTCCAGATATTCTTGTGCTGTTCATCAATAGCAAAAGCTTTCTCCTTATCTTTAATAAAAGTTGATAGAAAGTTATCAAATTCATCCAAGTAGTCTCCCAATTTTTCTCTAATACTTCCTTCACTCATATTTTTGCTTTTATTGCTTAAATATTTTCTAAAATATTCTTCAAGCATACTTTTAAATACTTCCACCATAATCTGTTTATGGGAAGTATCACCGTATTCAGATCGGGCAAGAAATTCAAGCATATTATTAAAAGAGTCCCCTAATAAACTGATATTATCTGTTACAGGAATGAATGCATCAAGCAATGCACTGGGAATATCTTTTTTAGTTTCTAATGATTTTTCAAATTTTGACTTCAATTCTGCATGTTTTCTAATATTTTCTTCTGTTTCAGGTTTAGTGGCTCCGGCACTCCCGTCTTGTTCAAAAGAAGAAGCTTTTTCAGCATTCTGCTTAAAAGACCTCTTAAATGTTTCTATTTCACTTTTGATTTTTTGTGTTTTAGTCAAAAACTCCAACATTCTCTCTTTATCAGGATTTCTTGGAAGCAATTTGGGCTTTGAAAGAACTTCTTGAATATTTTCTTTGGGAGCTTTTTTTGTTACTTCAATGGAACTTATATCTGCCATATTCATCAATTTCATTTTCAGATAACTTTCTGCATTAAATATGGCCTCTTCAAGAGCATTCCGGACTTTTTCCGAGAAACTCTCTTTTCCTAGGTCAGACAAAAATCCATTAAATTCCTCATAATAATCCTTGTTTGGACGATCTTCTCTTGGAATTGATCGCCAATCACTTAAATCATTTTGTATAAAATTTATTAAGAAATTCTGGTATACTTGGACTAACTGCTGGTGATTGTAATCAGTTGAATATTCTGAAAGCGCAAACATTCTGATAACATCAACCAAAGTATCTTCTATCACTTCAAGATATCCTTCAATTATGGCTGGCGGAACGAATCCAAAATTTTGAGCGTATCGTAACATTTCATAACGTTTCCCGCCGCCATTTTGAATATCAGGCTGCTTCATTGCCTTTTTTTCTTTTCTGGCTTTAAATACAATTTTGTAAGTTGAGTATAAGGCCTCAGAAATATCTCCTTTGCTCGCCATTTCAGAATTAAATGTATCCAGCATATTTCCAAAGTCTTTCGGGACAATCTGTTTCCTTGTACTCGGAAAAGGCTTGCGTTCCTGCAGGGAAGGCAAATAAGAAACTTCCGCTGATAGAATTTTTTTATTCCATTTCTGATCTTCTCTTTGTTTTATTCCTGATTGTTCCTTTGCATTTCTTTCTTTCTCTTCATC
>JAPLKN010000078.1 GCA_026388075.1 Elusimicrobiota bacterium | reverse complement strand
AATAATAAGCAAGAAATTTTTCTTTCCGAAAATGATTACCTCCGATTCTTGATACATATCAAATTAGCTATAAAAAAAATGCAGTTTAAGTTATATGCTTATTGTCTTATGCCCAACCACTTTCATTTATTAATGGAAGTAAACGAATGTCCGGTTTCTTCCATAATGCATCAATTGTTAACTTCTTATGCAAAATATTTCAACCTAAAATATAATAAGCAAGGGCATTTATTTCAGGGCAGATATAAAGCTATTATTTGCGAAAAGGATTCTTACCTGCTAGAGCTTGTCAGATACATTCATCTTAATCCGGTAAGGGCGGCTATTGCGGACTCGCCTACCGACTGGAAATGGTCTGGACACAATGAGTATGTTTCGGAAGTGCCTTTAAGCCTAATAGATAAAGAAAAAATTTTGTTATATTTTGATTCTAATATTGAAAAAGCACGTATTAAATACTCCGAATTTGTAAGTGATGGTCTAAAAATGGGGCAAAGAAAGGACTTTTACCCGAAAGAAAAAATATCATGCTTGGGAAATGAACTATTTAAAAAAGAGCTAGCGCTTAGACAAAAGAAAGTGATAGAAGAATTTACTAAGGCTAAAGAAGCAAAAAAAATGAAATCCCTGTATGATTTGACTAGGGAAGTGTCGGATGAAAGAAAGATCCCTTTAGGATTAATTCAATGCATGTCTAGAGCGACCATGGTATCGGCCGTCAGGAAAGAATTTATTGAAAAAGCGTTAAACGAAGGACATAAGGCAATCGATATAGCAAATTTCTTGAGAAGAACACCGGCTTATATAACAAAAATTCGGAACAGCCTCACAATAAGTTAAATAAGTAAAGCCTGGCACCAATGTACTATAAATTTTCCGATTATTTCAAGAAACAAGGATTTGGGACAAAAGTTTACAAAGTAACCGTTGACGCCGGTTTTTCGTGCCCGAATATTGACGGGACCATATCGGACAAGGGATGCATTTTTTGTAATAATAAATCTTTTAGCGCTGCAACGCGTCAAAAGGAAATATCTATTGAAAATCAAATAGAACAAGGGATAAAAGCCTTAAATAAAAGGTATAAAGCCGATAAATTTATTGTTTATTTCCAGGCATTTACTAATACTTACGGACCGATTGAAAGGCTGAAAGAAACTTACGAAAAAATAAAACAATTTAATAATGTAATCGGTATTTCAATTGGGACTAGGCCGGATTGCGTTGATGAAAACATAATCAAATTGATAGGTTCGTATGCCGACAATTATGAGGTTTGGATTGAATACGGGCTTCAAAGCGTAAATAACGAAACATTGCGCAATATAAATCGCGGACACTCTTTTGAGGACTTTATCAAAGCCCTAGATTTGACAAGAAAAAACAAAAAAATAAAAATATGCGCCCATGTAATTATCGGGTTACCCGGCGAAAAAAAAAAAGACCTAATTAACACGGCAAAAGAAGTTGGCCGGCTAAAACTTGAGGGAATAAAAATTCATCCGCTGCATGTTGTAAAAGAAACCGAACTGGAAAAATTGTATAATGATGGGACATTTAAGCCCTTAGGGCTAAAAGAATATGTTGATTTGGCTTCAAATTTCTTAGAATACCTTTGGCCGGAGACAGTGGTGCAAAGAATAACAGCAGATTGTCCAAGAGATCTTTTAATTGCGCCTGAATGGATTAATAACAAAACTTTAGTTTTAAGGGAAATTGACAAAACACTTATAGAAAAAAATACTTTTCAAGGGAGATTATTTAATAAATGAAGTCAAAAATAAAAATTGGACTCATATTTTCCGCAATAATTCTCATTTTTTATCTGATACCGGGTGAAAAAAAAGCTCTTTATGATATTATAACCGGCGAAAAGATGGATAATTTTAAACTTGTTTGGCCTTTTTCAAGATATCTTTTAGAGCCTTTTGTAGGTTTTGAAGAGTATATATTTTCTTTATATTCTTACGGTTTTCAGCTTATTTCATGGATATCATGGATATTTATTTCGGTCTTAATAGGGTGTATTAATAGGAAAAATTTAAAAGTAGCCGATGCAATAAAATATTTTCTGTTTTCAGTTTTAATTTTCCTAAGTTTAATAACTTTTACTGCAATTGCGCCTCTTCCTGCCCCTTTACTAAAAACTCCGCCGGAATATTTAAAAGCTGATTTTCATGCGCATACCTATTATTCATTTGATACTATTACCAGCCCCCACGAAAATCTTAAATTTCATCAAAATAATGGATATGATTTTTTCTTTGTTACGGATCACCGCGGGCCAAGGGGATTTAATAGTTCTGCAGAGCTCCAAACTTCTGGAAAAGCCTTTCCGGGTATGCAAATACGCGCATTAGAAGGGAATGCTTTGTTGGTTTTGGGCGATAAAAATTTCGATGGAAAACAGTTTTGGGGAAAAACAAATAAAGAAATTATTGAATTAGCTCATTCAAAAGGCCTTCTTGTGATATGTCCTCACTGGTGGAAGTTTAGAATCCCTCCGATAGAACAACTTTACAACGACGGGGTAGACGGGTTTGAAATTTACAATTTTGCCTACAAAAACATTAGCGAAAAAGAAAGAAATAAAATAATTGAACTATGCCGCCAAAAAAATCTTTTAATGGTTGGCGTAATAGACTGGCACGGATGGGCGTGGGCTGGAAATGTTTGGACTGTTATAAAAAAAGAAGACGATAAAATAAAAACCAATCCTGCTGAATATCTGAAAAATAATAGAAAAACCTCCGTAGTGGTTTACAAAAAAAGTGAGACTCAAAACAGAATACGATATATATTTGAACCTTTTTTTGGTATTTATTATTATTTTAGCGGAATAAATTTACTACAAAGCCTTATATGGATATTGTGGATTCTCTTTTTTCTTTGGGCGAGCCGTTTTATTAGAGAGATTTCAATATTTTTAGGGGCAGTATTTATTTTATCAGGCATTTATTACACTGTAATATCTTTTTCTGTTGAAGGAAATAAAACTATCATGCCTTTGCTCGTTCCGATTCTGGCTGTTTTAGGATTGGGCTGGTTTGCGGTTTGGGGCACGAATTTAAGAAAAAACAAACAATAATATACGAACCCTGAAATTAAATATTTGTTATTTGTGAATGGTATTTTGATCGGACATTACTAAAAAATCTAGTTGAGGTTTCAGAAGTATAATCCGGGTAGGTCCAGGGCAGGGGAACGAATTGCTTTTGTTTGTAGTTTAACGTAATTTCAGCAAATATTCCCTTTGATAAATAAATTCTGTGGCTGAAATCTTTTGTTGATGCAAGCACTATTTTAGAAAGAGCAAGATAGCCCGGATCAATGTTAATGCATCTTTTGCCAGAAACAGTGAATTTATTCTCAATGCTGTTGGTTTGTGTTTTTATATTTGAAAGTTCTTCCGGACCAATCAATTTTTCAAAACTAACCCATTTTCTGAAAAGGTTTCCCCCCATTTCTTCTTTATAATATTCGGTAAAATCAAACGAAATAGTTTCGCTTTCAAAATCTATTTTTCCGTATTTTTTCTGCAGCAATTTCTCAACTTCAAAAAACTTCTCTTTTGATCCAGAAATTAGTCCCACAAAAAGCTTAACAGATTCCGGTTTTTTTATTTCAGCCATTGGATTGTTTTTTAATATCAAACACTTTTTCGTTAGCGAAACCTTTATTCCAGCGGTAGAAAAATGAATAGGTATAGGGAAAAACGGGATTCAATAGGTGGTCAAAAAGCATATGCTGTGAAAAGCCGATCAAAAAACCAAGCACCCAGGGGCTTCGGCTATAATAGGCCAAAAAGCCAAGAGGTAAAAGAAGTTCAATAGAATGCAAAAAAAGATAAACTTTGACAAGACGAAACTCTTCGCAAGTCTTGAAAAAATGAATCAAATCAAATTTAATAGGATGTTCGCGCCAGTAGTCAATCAGGTGGTCTAAATCTAAAAGAAAACCTGCAAGAAACGAAGATATAGCGATAGGAAAAGATTGCGTCCATGCGTAAAGTCCTAAACTCACAATAGACGAAACAGCAATATGTTGGGTAAGGCGCATAGAATTTACCCCGTTAGAGAAGGCTGTTGACTTCTGTCGACAGATAAAAAATCATACTGTTAAATAGAGCTTACTGAAAAATAAACAAAATGCTTGAATTAACGATAAAAAGAATAATTATTTTCTATACAAAAGTACACGGTTTTTAACTATTTTTCACCAAAAAGCTCGCACTTTTTGTCATGAATTTATTTTTCATTAAGCCCTTGATTACACTGATAATAAGACTGATTACACAGATTACGTTTGACGATGAATCATTGTAATCTTGTCGTTATCTGTGTAATCAAGGGTCTGATGTGTTTTTCAGCAGACCCTAAATAATGGTTTTACCCTGTTGAATTGTATTGCTATCAAAAACATTCTGTTATTTCCGGGTTCTGTGCCAAGGCAATAAGATCTTTCTTTTTGTATTCCAAAATCCAGCGGTGTAAATTCCGGTCATCTCTAACGGGGCGAACCTCAAAAATATTATGACAAATACAAAAAAAGTTTTCAATACTTATAAAGACATTAGGCTTTTGACTAATATGATAGAAAAAAGTAAAATTATTTAAAGGAAATATACGATTTCTCAAATGGAATTTAAAGATAAAGTCGTTGTAATTACAGGCGGGACAAGGGGGATAGGAAAGGCTTTGGTTGAAACCTTTGCGTTTAACGGCGCAAAGGTTATTTTTACTTATGCTCAAAATGATGAAATGGCCGCAAAATTAAAAAATGAAATTGAATCAAAAGGCGGATATGCAGATCCGTATAAACTTGACGTAAAAAATTATGAAGAAATAGAAAAGTGGCGGGATAAAATTATTGAAAAATATGAAAAAATAGATGTCCTTATAAATAATGCGGGAATTATTAAGGATAAAGCCCTGATGATGATGACAAAAGAAGACTGGCTTGACGTTATTGATACAAACCTGAACGGTCTTTATAACATCACCAGAAATTTTATTGTAACCTTTATGAAACAAAAAGAGGGATGCATAGTTAATATTTCTTCGGTAAGCGGTGTTATAGGATTGCCGCGTCAAACAAACTATTCTGCTTCAAAGGGAGGAATAATCGCATTTACGAAAGCGCTGGCAAAAGAAGTGGCTTCGCTCAATATTCGCGTTAATGCTATCGCACCGGGATTTATTTCAACCGATATGACCGCAACGCTTAAAGATGATTTAGTAAAGAAAATGCTATCGCTAATACCTTTACAGAGGTTCGGCAAGCCTGAAGATGTGGCAAAAGCGGCCCTATTTTTAGCAAGCAAAGATTCTTCATACATAACCGGCCATACCTTAGTTATTGACGGCGGCCTTTCAATGAGAGACTAGCAAAACGGTTCTTTAGTTCTTTAGCTCTTTTGTTCTCTTGTCATTAAAGGCTAGCTATAGAGCAATAGAACAATAGAGCAAGAGAGCGCCTTTGATAAGGATCTTGAAAGAATATATGGGCAAAAAACGAATAGTCGTTACCGGAATCGGGATTGTTTCTCCGATAGGGATAGGAAAAGAAGCTTTTTGGCAAGGGTTAAGGGAAGGAAAATCGGCAGCAAAACCGATAACTCTTTTTGATACGTCAGATTTTAAAGTAAAGGTTGCTGGAGAAATATCAGGTTTTGATGCGAAAGAAATATTAGGGAAAAAAGGGCTGGTAGATTTTGACCGATCTACAACCTTACTTCTTACCGCCGGCAAATTTGCCTTGGAAGACGCTTCCCTTGAAATTAACGAAACAAACACGAATAATACCGGCATATCTATCGGCACAACGTTCGGTAGCCTGCAAAGCCTGTCCGATTTTGACCGAGAATCTCTTGTTGACGGTCCGATGTTTGTCAATCCTTCCAGATTTCCTAATACGGTAATGAATTCCCAAGCCGGGCGCTTAGCAATAAGATACGGCATTAAAGGGCATAATTGTACCGTCTCAACAGGTATGACGGCATCTTCAGACGCCCTTGATTATGCCATAGATTCAATAAATTTCAATAGAACAGAAAGGGTGCTGGCTGGAGGCGTGGAAGAGTTGGGAATTCAGGTTTTTATAGGATTTTATAATCTTGGATATTTAAGCGGGATGGACGGATCCCCGTCTCTTTCCTGCCCGTTTGATAAAAGAAGAAACGGAGTTATTTTTTCAGAAGGAGCGACTATCGTCATCATAGAAGAATTAAATTCTGCTCTTTCAAGAAAGGCGAATATTTACGGAGAAATTCTTTCAATATCGTCTAACTATGATCCGTACCGATTCTATAAATATGATCCGGCCGCAAAAGGGATGATTAGCGCGATGTCTTCCGCGATAAGCGATGCGAATCTGACACCTGCAGATATTGACTGTATTTTTGCCAACGCTAATTCAACAAAAGATGCCGATCTGATTGAAACAAACGCAATAAAAAAAGTTTTTGGAGATGTTTCAAAAAAAGTGCCGGTAACTTCCATAAAGTCAATGATAGGTGAATCATTGAGTCCTTCAGGAATTACTGCTGTGGCAGCAGCGGTAGGCGCAATAAACCAGGATTTTATTCCGCCGACAATAAATTATAGCGAAAAAGATCCGGAATGCGATTTAAATTATGTTTTAAATAAAGCTAAAGTGCAAAAAATTGATAAAGTGATGGTTAATTCTTTTTCTCCTAACGGGTCCAACACCGTTACAGTGATTGGAAGATACAAAAACTAATTTTTCCCCATTTGGATTGTATCCAAAGGTTAAAAGAAAAAAGCGAGGGATTAAAAATGCTGGAATTAGAGCAAATCAAAGCTTCAATATCACAAAGATTCCCAATTTTAATGATAGATAGAATTATTTCAATTGAGGAAGGAAAAAAAGTTGTTGGAATAAAAAATGTCACGGCTAACGAAAAACTTTTTCTGGGCCATTTTCCTGATAAAGCCGTTTTCCCGGGATCAATGATCATTGAGGCGTCGGCGCAGGTTTCAACTTTTTTGTTTTACGAGAACAAAAAACCTCTCAAAAAACTCGATTTTTATTTGGGAGTGGTTAAAGATATGCGGTTTTATAAACTGGTTGTTCCGGGCGATCAGCTGAGGATTGAAGCCAAATCAATTCGGTTAGTAGAAAACAGTGCGGATGTTGAAGTAACAGTTTTTGTGAAAGAGGAAAAAGTTGCTTCCGGCGAGCTAATATTTGTCCGGCGTAAGAAAGACTAAAAAAACATCTCTGAGAGTTAGCTGAACAAACTTTCTTGCTTGCCCGTCATCGCGAACTCTCGAGTCCATAGGCTCTCAGTCCATAGACTTATGAGTCGAGGAACTCTATGAGTCCGAGGACCCAAAGGGTGCGGCGATCTCATTCTTCCGCCATAGAACAAGGACGAGATTGCTTCTCCGCCCAGGGCGGATCGCAAAGACCTTTGGCGAGATTTTTCAGCGATCTCTAATGGGCAAATCCAAGATTCTCTTAAGAGGCAGTGAATAGATATGGAAAAAAGAGTAGTTGTTACCGGGCTCGGAGTAGCAAGTTCAATAGGCATAGGAAAAGATGCTTTCTGGGAAAGCGTTATCAGCGGGAAATCGGGAATAAGCGAACTTACGCTGTTTGATACTTCTGCGCACAATACCCATGTTGCAGGGGAAATAAGAAATTTTGACCCAAACAAATTTCTTAAGAGCAAAAGAGATAGGTTTTTCGGCAGGGCGTCTCTTATGGGGCTGGTTGCGGCAAATCTTGCAATAGAAGATTCCCAAATTGATATAGTTTCTTTGCAAAAAAATAGAACATGCGTTTTTATGGGAACAACGATGGGTGAAATCCAGGCAATGGAAAAACTTAACCACGACTGGGTGAAATTGGGATTAAAAGATCCGGGAAATTTTTCTATTTACCGCTCGCTTGCCTATAATATCTCCTCCTTAATATCTTTGGAGCTGAAACTGACCGGCAGAAACAGAATTTTTACGACTGCTTGTTCTTCCGGCAATTATGCCATAAGCTATGGGAGCGATTTGTTAAAATCGGGCAAAGCAGACATGGTTTTGGCAGGCGGATCTGACGCGATATCTTGGATTTCGTTTACCGGGTTCAACAAAGTCGGCGCAACTGCCCCTGAAAAATGCCAGCCGTTTGACAAAAATCGAAAAGGAATGATTCCGGCGGAAGGCGCGGGGGTATTGGTTCTTGAAACTCTTGAAGGGGCCAAAAAAAGAAAGGCGAAAATTTATGCAGAAATATTGGGATGCGGCTTCAGCTGTGACGCGCATCATATGACCCAGCCCAGCGTTGAAGGCATTACGAAATGCATATCAAATGCTTTGAATGAATCAAGAATATCTCCCGACGATGTGGATTACATCTGCGCGCACGGGACCGGGACACTCCAAAACGACAATGCTGAATGTTCGGCAATAAAAAATGTTTTCGGGGACCGAAAAATCCCTGTAAGCTCAATTAAATCAATGATAGGGCATACCATGGGCGCTGCGACGGCAATAGCGGCGGTGGCTTGTTGTAAGGCAGTAGAATATGATATAATTCCTCCAACAATAAACTTTGAAACGGCTGATCCGTCATGCGATATTGACTGCGTGCCTAACGTAGCCAGAAAAAAGAAATTAAATATTGTGTTAAATAACGGGCTTGCTTTTGGCGGAAACAACGCCTGTTTGGTTATTAAAAAATTCATAAAATGAACATCCGCACAGGTTGCTGTGCGGTATCAGACGTTTCCCTCTTTTGCAAAGAGGGGTGAGGGGAAAGTCTTTGGACCGAGCCTGCCCTTCGATTTCACTCAGGGTGGTGAGCATAGTCGAACCACGAGCGAGGAAGATTTATTACTGTCAAATCCCTCTCCCGCCCACGGCGGGTCAGCCTTGGGCTGACAATCTCCCTTTTTCAAAGGGAGAAGTTAGTTGGTTACCCCGCATCAAGATGCGGGGAATTGTCAAGTTAAAAGAAAGGGAAGAATATGCCTGTAGATACAGCTCAAGAAATTAAAGTGATGCTTGCCAGAATGACGGGATTTGAACCAAACGAGATTAATGAAGAAGACGTTCTTACCGACGATCTTGGTATTGACTCGCTAAAAGTGATAGAGATAGCCACCTACATAGAAAAAACATATAAAGTTAAGGTTAAGGAAAGCCAGATGGCGAGGATTAAGACTGTGCGGGATGCCGTTAATATCCTTAACGAACTTTTAACGGAAAGAAATGCCGCGCTCTAAACGCATAGTTGTTACTGGTATCGGCCCGTTAACGTCAATCGGCACAGGCGTTGATAATCTCTGGAAAAGTCTTTTAGAAAAAAAGACCAATATAAAGACAGAAAACGTAGTTTTAAGCGGCGAACTTTGGCAAAGTTTTAAATATCACAAGATCGATAATTTCAATATC
>JAPLKN010000077.1 GCA_026388075.1 Elusimicrobiota bacterium | reverse complement strand
TTGCGTGCCTACAAGATTTTCAATTTCCCATCCCACTCCAAGGTTTACTGCCTCAAAAATTCCGAAACTCATCCGCGTAAGCACTCCCCCGTCAGAAAAAAAACGAAAATCCACATTATAGTTTGCGTAGTCAAGCATGCCTTTGGTAGGAGTATCAAATATATAAGTTGTTTCAGAAAAAGCTGGAACGGAAGAAAAAACCAGAAAAAATATTGCGAGAATTTTTATTACTATTTTTTTTTGAACAAAAAAACTCATTCTATAATCTCCTCTTTATAATAAAATGTCCAATCGCTAGACTTATATGTTCTTATATATTTATAAGTGTATTGAAATTGATTATATGTTTTTAGCCCAGTTTTGTCAAATAAAATTATTTTCTTGATTTAATTATATTAGAACTCATTTTTCAACAAGTTTTTCAAGCTCTGAGAGTTTCTGCTTGGCCAGCCCGCTTTGGGGATTAACCCTTAAAAGATCTTCAAACTTTTGTTTTGCAAGTTTGTAGTTTTTTGCCTGAGAATATGCGACACCCAAATTTCCTAAAAGAGTCTGATTTTGAGAGTCAAGTTTTAATGCTTCGTTGTAGTGCTCTATTGCATCTTCTAATCGGCCAACGCTAAAATACGCATTTGCAAGATATAAATTGGCTTTAAGGCTTTTGGGCACCAACTTTATGATCTGTTCACAAATGTCTAGAACTTTCTGCCAATTCTTTAAAGCAATGTTTTGCTCTGCTTTTGCAAAAAGACTGTCAAGTTTTTCTAAAAATAAATCTTTCTTCCCCAACTTGGAAAATGTAACAGCCAAATTTTTGCGGGCCATCACGAAATCAGGGTCAATCTCAAGCGCTTTTTTGTATGATTCTACGGCTTTTTCGTCAGCATTAACTCTTGTATACAAAAATCCCAGATTATTCCAAACATCCTTATCATTTGGGAAGAAAAATACGCACTGTTCAAGCAGTTTTATTCCGGCTTTTGCGTAATAGTCAGTCTTTTGAAGGAAAATACCCCCCAACGCAATATATTCTTCCTTTGTTACCGGATTTAGGTACAGCGATTTAGAATATTCATCAATAGCTTTTTCATATTCGCCTTTCTGGGAAAGCATATTTGCCATATTAAAATATATTTCGTCATATCCTGCGTTTGCGCGTAAAGATTCTCCGTAATAAAAAATTGCTTTATCTATTGCGCCCTGGCGCGCGTATGCATTAGCAAGTTCATAATTATTATTTACTTCTAAACGACGGAATTTATAAGAAAGCCCCAATTCTTTTATAGCTCCGTGAAGATCGTTTCCCCGAGAGGCCTTAAAACCTTTAAAAAAGTAAACTTCAGCAATAAAATCTTTTGTGTATCTTACTAAAAGTAAAACGCTGAAAAATAAAATAGTTAATATTACAAGTTTTCGTAAAGGTTGCTCTAATTTTACAGGCATTATTTTTTTAGAACCCAAACTAAACAATAGGCCGAGATTCCACCAATAAAGGAATCCCGGTATAGGAAAATTTATGGATACATTCAAAATATTGTCTGCAAGCATACCGACAGCTGAAGAAGTTAACGCTATCGCAAGAAATCTTCTTTCATCATTTAAGCTTTTTATCAAAAAATAGGAATATCTAAAAAATACGATAAGAATCCATAAATATATGCCAAATCCTATTATACCGGTCTGAGACCAGATTTCAAGAATTTCATTATGAGTATTGTTTGCATGGGTCCTGAAATTTCTGTATGCTTCAAGAAAAAGGTGCCTGCCCTGGTAGAACGGATAAAAAAGTTCGAAACATCCCCATCCTTTCCCCAAAAAAGGATTTTCCTTTATCATATGCCATGCGCAAGACCAAATAAGTCTTCTCTGATGCCAAGGCGCGTAATAAGTTCCTTCGGCTTTAGCAGTCTCAGATAATCTTTCAATTACCGTAGGATTATATCCCTCAACCTTACTCTTCGGCCAAAACACCAACAAAATAAGAAAAAGCCCAAAAATAAAAAACAAAAAACTGCCTTTTTTCTTTAAGAGTTCTTTTTCAAATTTCCATAGAAAAATCAGACTTACCAATATTGATACGGATAATCCGCCCCACGAAGAACGCGTCAAAGTGCAAAGCAAAGCCGAAAAAAAAGTGACAATAAGAAAAAAATAAATCGGCCTGGAACGGTTATTGAACAAAAAATTGACAAAAGCTATAGGGAAAAGAAGTACTATATAGGACGAAAGAAAAGTCGGGTTTCCAAAAGTTGAAACGCTTCTTCCGCCGAAAGGATTAAGAGTGCGAGGCCAAATTGGCTCTATACCGAAATATTGGACTATACCGTACAATGAAGAAATAAAACCCGCCCACAAAACAAAATTAATAAATTTTAAACGGTTGTTATCATTTGCAAAATTATACGCGGCATAAAATACGAGTATTTGATTTACCAAAAGAAAAAGCCATCTTTTAAGACCTTCGCTATAAATACTGTAACGTAAATAGGGATCAGAAAAATTAGCAACAAAAACTAAAATCCAGGAAACCGAAGCAACCCCCAGAAAAGAAAGGAGAGGAATATCCAAAATTGTCTTAGGCAAATTTAGTTGTTTGTTTTTTAATCCTGAAGAAAGCCATATCATCCACAGAATAACGGTAAGCCCGTTTAAAAGCACTATCTGAAAATAGTATGGATTTCTTGTAAGGTCTGTAAAAAAAATTAAAGGCGGGATAAATAATAGAGCGTATATCAGGTAGTTATATAAACGAGTCATAAATTCTTATTTTTTTATTCCAAAAACTTTTAAAACATCCGGATCGTTAGGCGAAATAACTCTAATTTTTTGCCAATATTCTTCTGCAAGTTTTTTCCTATTGGTTTTGGCGTAGAGCAAAGCAAGATTTTTCATAGCGCTTACATAATCGGGAACAAGATCAATAGCCTGTTTGTAATATTTTTCAGCCTGATTAAAATCGTTATCCAAAAATCTTAAATTTCCCAAATTGATATACGTTTCCGCGTACTCGTTTTTTCTTCGCGATGCCCAGTCTTCCACCCACGCATTATGCGGCGGAAGTTTTAACTTTGAAGGAAAATCAATATGCATTTTATAAGCGTTTTCAGCCTTATTTTTTTCGCCCAGCTGCATATAAATCCATGCCATCCTGTAATAATTCAGATTGAATACAGGATCAATTAGTCTATACCGTTCAAATTCGTCAAGAGCTTTTTTCCAGACCTCTTCTTTTTTCTTTTTATGTTCTTCAGCAGATTTTAGGTTGCCTTTCTGTCTAGCTTCGTATTCAAGACGGTTTTCATCCTGTCCCCATTTCAGATAAATTAGTCCGGCTTGGTGATGAGACTGAACATAGTTAGGCGCAAGTTTCCAAGCTTTTTTGTATTCGTTTATCGCATTTTCTGCGTCCCCGTTTGCCCAGCGATCGTTATAGACATTCCCCATGAAATAGTAAGCCATAATAAAAGACGGGTTATCTTTCGCAACTTCGCGATAAGTATTTAATGCTTCATTCCACTGTCCCTGTTTGGAATAAAAAATGGCTTTGTTATGATTAAGATCAGCCCTGAAATACCCGATAAATATCCAGCAAAGATAAGCTGCTATTAAAACAACTCCCACCTGTAAAATCCGCCTAGGAAACTCCGGCAAAGGATTTTTATCTAAATTTGTTTCAGCCTTTTCCGGCAAAGGGCTATTTAATGCTAAAGCTCCTATAAGGCCTATAAAAAGCCACAACATTACCCCTGAGGAAACAAACCTTAATGAAACACAAGTGAAGTCGTGGACAAGCTGGGCCATCACCGCCGTCAATATGCCAAGCTGATAATACGCTCTTACATCATGTGTGGGTTGTCTTTTGTCAACAAGAGAAAATATTTTAAGATTTTTAAAACCCATCGTTAAAAAAGCTGCCAACAAAAGAAGAAAAATACCAAAACCAACGGTTCCTTCGTCATACCAAACCTCAATATACTCATTTTCCGAATGATCAGTTTCCGTATTATGTTTTGCTTCAATAAAAAATATCTGAGGTCTTCTCCATGCAGGGTAAGTTACATAAAATGTCCCTATGCCAGTCCCGATAATAGGGCTTGTTTTCATCATCTCCCAAGTAGAAAGCCATGTAAATACTCTGAAAGATGCGCTGTCACTTCTTTGTTTCAAAGATTTCCTCATCCCGTAGCCTAAAACAACAAAAAGTCCCAGAATCATTACCGCTAATATTTTTTTGATTTTTTCTTTGTTAGCGTGAGAAAAAAACCCAACATAAAAAAATGCAAATATAACTATCCCTGCCGAAAATCCCAGCCAAGCCCCTTTTGAAAATGTAAATATAACGCAAAAAGCCACAAGAAGCCATAAAACTAAAAGATGCAGCTGCTTTTTCATCAAAAGCATCGCAAGAACCACAGGATTCATAACTACCAGAAAATCGCCGAAAAAGTTGGGGTTTCCGAAAGTAGAAAAAATTCTGCCCCCAAATGCTCCCCTCCACATGAAAGGATCAAGGCCCGGTTCAGGAGCGCCCGGGAAAAACCGCGTGTCAAAATATTGAACCAGCCCATATATTGTTACAATAAATGTCGCCCCAATAAGCCAGTTAATAAGCCTCCGAAGTTTTTCTTCGCTGTTAAATTCAGAAACGGCAAGCACCGCAATACCCATATAAATTACCCGCCTAATGAGCTCGTTTGCGCTTGCTAAAGGGAATGCTGAATGGAGGTGAGAAATTATGCCTGAAACAAGGTAAGCCAGGAGAGGAAAAATAATCAGGATGTTTTTCTTGAAAAAAGATAAAATATCTTCTTCAATAATTTTAATAATCCATATCGCCAAAACGATTGTTCCGCCCAACTGCGTAAAAGTGATTTTGATCTGGGCGGAATCATAGGTTTTAAGATAAAATCCTAATGCAATTAAGAAGTAAAGTATAGGCAGGCCGTAACTAATAATAATTTCCGTGTATTTAATAATCTGGGCGCGCACTTCTTCAATTGCATTGCTCATTTATTCTTTCATCTTCCAGGCAATATTTTTGCAGGCCTGCCTTATATTGTCTATATTTTCAGATTTTTCCGCCATGCTTTTGATGATTTTCCCGCTTTCAACATCTATCATATTTGCCAAAACAAAGTATTGTCCGTCCACATCCTCAATAGATCCGGTAATTATGTAACGAGCGTTAAGCAATTTCCCGGTCTGGACAGTTTGCTCCTGATCCGTTAGTCCTGAAAGCTGAGTTTGATATTCCGAAGTGATTTTTTCAATATTTTCTCTATCAACAACATTAAAGACACCACTGTCTATAATTTCAAGTCTTAAAAGATTTGAAGCAACCTTAACAATATAGCTGGGAACATTTTCAGTCTTTAGATCGTATACAGCAATATTTTCTTTATCTTTAGAAGCTTTAATTACTTCTTTGGCTTTTTGTTTGAGTTTTTGTTTTTCCTTTTTTTCGGTTATTCTTTTTTTACGAATGTGTTTTGATCCGAATTTTTTTAACAGGCCGAAACGATGAGTCTGGCCTAAATCCCCGTACGGAACCCATGCATAGTCAAAAGTAAATTCGCCAAAATTAAATCCAAGGCCTGCTGTGACATTTACTAAAGGAAAATCCCCGAGTTTATTGCTGTCAAAAGGGTGCCTGTATCCGGCTCTAAGCGTTACAGCTTTTGTAAGAATAAATTCCATGCCGGCCTTAGCTTCACTAACGCTGTCAAGATAACTGACTACTTCCACACCGGCAAAAATATTCGGCAGAAAATATCTCCCAACACCAGCGTAAGCTCCGCCGGGCAGTTCAAATTCTTTGACTTTTGGCCCGAGATTAAAAACTCCGAAACCTATCTCCCACTCTTGAGGCAAATCGCAAAAATATCCGCCAAAAGACATCATGGCACCCGAGTTAGAACTCGTATCTATTTTTTCTTGCACATACCTTGCAGTAACACCGTAAGAAAAATTTCTCGATATCCTGTGGCCGAAACCGATACTGCCAAGCATATCATAATAGTCAAAGTTTCCCGATTCTGAAAATCCTTCAAAGCTTGAATCTGCAACCGTTTTAGTAAGCCCGCCAATACCGACATAACCCAATGAAGCATTGAAAGCCATTGAATCTTTGAATAAATGATTATAATTCAGATAGCTGTAATTTGTTTCTTGAAAATATATGATGTGGTTTAAAGAAATCTCGTTTTGTTCCGACCACGGTAATACTGCGGGATTTGATTGTGGCGAACCGGAAGCAGAAAAGCTGACCATTTCCCCCATTCCGGAATCTCTTGCGGAAGGACAAATTTTTAAGAAAGGAAAAATGCTGGTTCCGCCCGACGATGCTGAAAGATTACATGCCCCTAGTAAAAAAATTATTAATAAAACTGCAATTTTTCTAAACATATTCATTTAAACTTTCCCCAAAGTAAAAAATAAGCCGGCGAAGGGATTTGTTGAGCACTTTAAAGTAATTAAATAAGCGAAATCCCGACACGGCGTGGATTGAGCACCTCAAGAATCCTAAATCTGCGAAATTCCTGCCTGCGGCGGGCAGGCGCCTAAGGTGGAAACCCCTGTTATTCGCTTACCCGCCAAAAATAGCCGCCTGTCAGACTTGAACTGACAACCTATCCCTTACGAAGGGAGTGCTCTACCATTGAGCTAAGGCGGCTTAACCGGCGGGCAGGCGAAGCGATTGCTCTCCCTGGGCGCTCACCAACTCGCGCCCGTCGCTGACTTGTCTTCGTTATTACTTCCTGCTTTCGCAGGTCCAACATCACAGACAGCGACCCACTGTCAGCCCTAGGCTGATCCGCCATGGGCGGAAGCTACGCCAGCATTTGATAATAATAATTAACCATCAAAACAGCAAAATTCCGCTTCAAAGAAAAAACGAGAAATGAGTTAAAAAAACAATAAGAATCACGCAATATTTTGAATTAATTTTCAAGCTTTGGACAGTGGCTAATTATACTTTATAAGTTTGGGTTAGTCAATGAAAAACCAGGTACCAGTTATCAGTAACCAGTGACCAGTAAATCTAAAAACATAATCATAAAAATTTTTTTTTATTATTGTTAGCTAGTAACTAGTAGTTTGTCCTTGAGATTTGTCGTTACCGGTATCTGGTTACTGGTGGCTGGTGGCTTCTTTATTTAAAAGATAATTTGATATTTCTTTTGCGGCTTTCTTACCCATGCCCATCGCAAGTATTACTGTGTCTCCGCCGACTATATCTCCTCCGGCAAAAACTCCGGAAATTGACGTCATTTGTTTTTCATTAACTTTTAGATGCCCCTCTTCGTCCGTTTCAAGCCCTTTTGTCAAGGAAGCCAAAAGAGGGTTCGGGCTCAAACCCACAGCCAAAACAACAAGATCCACGGGCATACTAAAATTTGACCCCTGAATTATTTTCGGCCTTCTTCTTCCGGATTCATCCGGTTCGCCCAACTCCATTTTCACGCATTCCATAGTCTGAACAAACCCTTTTTTATCGCCAATAAATTTTACCGGATTTGTCAAAATCATAAACTTTATGCCTTCTTCTTTTGCATGTTTAATTTCATCAATTCGTGCCGGCATCTCAGCTTCAGATCTTCTGTATACAAGAGTTACTTCTTCTGCGCCAAGCCTGAGAGCTGTGCGTGCGGAATCCATCGCAGTGTTTCCACCGCCGATAACCGCAACATTTTTACCAACATATATTGGAGTATCTTGTTCCGGAAATTCGTAAGATCCCATCAGATTAACTCTTACCAAAAACTCATTTGAAGAATAAATATTGTTTAAGTTTTCGCCGGGAACATTAAGAAATGATGGAAGCCCTGCGCCGGTTCCTATAAAAATAGCCTTGAATCCTTCAGAAAAGAGATCTTCAATACTTTTAGTCCGGCCTATCAAAAAATTAAAAATAATGTTTACCCCGATGTTTTTAAGATATTCAATTTCATAATCTAAGACTTTCTTTGGAAGACGAAATTCCGGTATTCCGTACCTTAAAACCCCGCCTGAACTATGCAAAGATTCAAAAACAGTTACGTCAAAACCCATCCGGGCAAGGTCTCCGGCACAGGTTAAACCCGCGGGGCCCGAACCGATTACCGCAACCTTAATGCCGTTTTTGGGGGCATTTTTAAAAATCTTTTTGTGAGAGGACATATGTTCTTTTTCCCAGTCGGCAACATACCGCTCCAAGTTCCCGATTGCTACCGGTTCCCCTTTTTTTCCGATAATACACTTTTGCTCGCACTGAACCTCTTGAGGACAAACTCTTCCGCAGACAGCAGGCAGATTATTTTTATCTTTCATTATTTTGACTGCTGATTCCATCTTTTTTTCAGCTATAGCTTTTATAAAACCGGGTATATTTATTTCAACGGGACAGCCTTCAACACAAAAAGGCTTTTTGCACTGCAAACACCTTTTTGCTTCTTCAACCGCCTCTTTTTCGTTATAGCCGAGGTTAACCTGAAGAAAATCCTTTTTTCTTTCTTCAGCCGAACGCTCCCGCATATGAACTCTTTTCGCCATGAAATACCTCATTTTTTTCTTTAAAAAATGCCCGTGCATTATACTAAGAATCAATATTTATTGTCAATCCTTGACAATTTAATTGCATTTAACTAAAATAACCAAACTTCAATAAAGCTCGGACAATGGCGTCCTCAAAGCTTTAGAATATCCTCTCAGTTGGCCAATGACGTCCAACCTAACGGTAAAATATATATTTTTAGGTAATAAACGGTCTTTTGAAACATAGAATGTTTTTTAAAGACTTTTAGACAAAGGCGTCCACTTGATAACCTCGTAACTTTATTGTTTTTCCTGCTTAAAAAAGGACATATTTAGGGTTGTAGGTTTATCCAAGTATCAAACTTTTTGAGGACGCCTCCAAAAAATGGAGGCAAAAAAATGACTAGTCATGCTTATATTCAAAGTGTTCTTGAAACCGTCAAGAAACGCAATCCAAACGAACCTGAATTTCACCAGGCAGTATTTGAAGTCTTAGAATCGCTTAAACTTGTTATAGAAAAGAATCCGGAATTTAAAGATGCTTCTCTTCTTGAAAGAATTGTGGAACCCGAAAGACAGATATTTTTTAGAGTTCCATGGCAGGACGATAAAGGAAAAATCCAAGTTAATAGAGGTTTCAGGATCCAATTCAACTCTGCTATCGGGCCATATAAAGGCGGCATAAGGTTTCATCCTTCCGTTTATATCGGAATAATCAAATTTTTAGGTTTTGAACAGATATTTAAGAACTCTTTAACTGGCCTTATGATGGGCGGCGGAAAAGGCGGATCGGATTTTGACCCGAAAGGAAAATCTGACTCTGAAGTTATGAGATTCTGCCAGAGTTTTATGAGCGAACTTTTCCGTCACATTGGTGCTGACACTGATGTGCCTGCCGGTGATATCGGTGTCGGTGGAAGAGAAATAGGTTTTATGTTTGGCCAATGGAAAAAATTGACCGGCCTTTTTAACGGCGTTTTGACCGGAAAAGGTTTACCCTACGGCGGTTCCTTGGCTAGAACGGAAGCAACCGGATACGGATGCGTTTATTTTACGGATGAAATGCTAAAGGACCGCGGCACAACCTTTGAAGGAAAAACGGTTGTGATTTCCGGATCAGGAAATGTCGCTATTTATGCCCATGAAAAAGCAACTCAGTTAGGTGGTAAAGTTGTTGCAATGAGCGACTCAAACGGCTACATATATGATAAACACGGCATCAATCTTGATACTATAAAAAGGCTTAAAGAAGTTGAGCGTAAACGCATAAGCGAGTACGCAAAGGAACATAAATCAGCTGAATATAAAGAAGGGGATTCATCCGCTATTTGGAATGTTAAATGCGATATCGCCCTTCCTTGCGCAACGCAAAACGAGCTTGACGAAAAAGGCGCGGAAACATTGATCAAAAATGGCTGCATTGCTGTAGCTGAAGGCGCTAATATGCCTTCTACACCTGAAGCCGTAAAACTTTTTATAAAACATAAAGTTTCTTTCGGCCCCGGAAAAGCAGCAAATGCGGGAGGTGTTGCAACATCAGGCTTAGAAATGGCGCAGAATTCGCAGCATCTTTCTTGGAGTTTTGAAGAAGTTGATAAACGGCTGAAAGATATAATGGTAAATATTCATTCATCCGCAAAAGAAGCTTCTGAAGAATACGGAACACCTGGCAATTTAGTTAACGGCGCAAATATAGCCGGATTTATGAAAGTAGCAAAAGCCATGATGTCGCAAGGCGTAGTATAAAATTGGTTTAAACATAAAAAGACGGTACGCCGAGGCGCACCGTCTTTTTTATTTTCAAGAAATTATTTAATTTTTTTCTTCTTTAACATTTCATCCAGCGAGCCGCCGTTTTTGACATTCTTAAAACCATTTTCTTTAAGTATTTCCAGCGCCTCTTCAGACCTGACGCCGCCGGCACAATAAACTATAATAGGCCTTTTTTTATTTCCGAATTCTTCAAGTCTTCCTTCAATTTCATCTACAGGTATGTTTATCGCCCCCGGATAGTGCTTTTGCCTAAATTCCCATGATGTGCAGACATCTACTATAAAAGTTTTTTCCTGCACAACTTTGTTCTCAGCCGAATAAATACTCGCTGTCGCCAAAAAAATGGAAAACAAAATCAAAACTATCCTCTTAAGATAAAACATTTTGTTCCTCCTCAATCTGCCTATTTTTTTTGTTATGCTTATCTGTTAGCTCTTAGCCACCATAAAGCGCTTGTTATCTTCAGTATAATAATAAAAAATAAAGTTTTAAATATTCCCAAAGAAGGCACCATTAAAATACCCAAAATCAGTGCCCCAAAACACCCGCCTAAAAGATCTAAAGCGTAGACTTTCCCCGTAGAAACGCTTTCACTGTCGTTTACAATGTTTTTCCGTGCCGCAACAAGTGAGGGAAACTCAAATCCGACAAGAAATCCTGAACCAAAAGAAAATACTATCGTCATTACCAATGATATGATTTTAAAATAAAACAAACCCAACCACAATGATACCCACAATACAAACGCAATTTCAATATATCTTATTTTAACTAAATTTTGTTTTTTTGAAAAAACAATTGAACCTACAGCAATACCCATCATAAATGAAGCATTTAAAATACCTATCAAAGAATAAATATTTCCGGCCGTTGCCTGTAATACAATTATGCTTATTATCTGAAGCCCCATTCCCGCCGCACCGGATGAAAACGAAGTTCCCAAAACTCCCATTTTCTTAGATAAAAACCATGCAAAAAGCACTAACCACAAAACCCATAAATATCTGTATAAAATTTCTAATATTTTTGCGCTTTTATTTTCAGAAAGAGAATATAAATAAATAAGCGAATTTTTTACGGCTATTGGCATCATATCTTTATTTATTAAATTTATCGGATTCCGCCAAATTGAATCCCTTGCCTTAACTTTTCCAATTTCATTAGTAAAATCTATCTCTTTTTTCTCGTCGGCCCTATATTCAATATAACCAGGCGAAAGAAATTTGGTTTCAAAAGGAAACATTTTAAAATTTTTAAGGAGCTCTTCCTTTTTTTCTTTAAAAGGCACACTTGATACGATAACTATTGCCTGATTTTCAGGAAGAATTTTTATATAAGGAAAAACGCTTTTTATCGTTTTAATTAAGCAGGCATTTAAGGCAGCCATCTCATCACTGACATATACGATTGATCCTGGAATGCTGAACACCACTAATCCTTGGGGTTTAAGGATTTTTATTAGGTCTTTAAAAAATTCTTTTGTATAAAAACGATTTAAAGAAATTGTAGACGGATATGGGAACCCGATAAAAATTGCATCGTAACTGCTATAATATTTTTTTACATAATTTCTTCCATCTGAGTAAATAATATTAACTTTTCGGGTTTTATTTAAATCAATCGGAAATAATTTCTCAACTGACTTCATAAGTTCCGGATCAATTTCGATATAATCAGTGGAAAGTCTTTTATCTTTTGATAAAGCCATGGCATATTTTCCTGCGCCGCCAAAAACTAAAATCCTTGAAGGTTCTTGATGATAAAGAAGCGGGATATACGAAAAGGTTTCTATATTTTCGGTTTCCTTGCCCGGGAAAGTTCCTATCACTGCGCCGTCAGATAAAAGATATTTTTCTTTTTCTCTTTCTAAAACAGTAATTTGACCGTATGGTGTATCTTTACGCTCCAAAACATTAAATCCTGCATAAAGTTTTTCTTTTGAATAATTTTCAATATATGCGCTTAACCTGGGAATTAAAAAATAAAATAATATGGCTAAAATAAACGCTAATAATAGCCCAAAAACAGTTTTTCTAGGGATTAGTATTGAACTAAAAACTATCGCTAAACATGATATAAAAAGGATAAGCGGCACAGCCGAAAATACTTTTATTAAAACAAAAGTAAAAAGAATTCCTCCCAGCATAAACCCCATCGATTCCCAGAGATATATTTTCCATGACAATGAACCAACAAGTTTACTTTGTGCCCAATGAGCGCCTAAAGAAAACTGGCTTCCGATCAAAAAACTCAAAGGAAATATTGCAAGGAAGGAAGATATTAATAGATAAGGTAATCCTACTGACTGGCCCGGCAAAAGATTTAAAATATTTCTTATATTACTCAGCATTGGGAAAAGAATCAACAGGTATATTCCCGTAAAAAATAATGATAATGAAATTGCGTTTTTAAAGTTAATTTTTTTATTTATCCCGAAACCAGTTGAAATATAGCTCCCTAAAGCGGATCCCAAAAGCCATTCAGCAAGAATAAGACCTATTGAAAGTTCATTGCCTCCAAAAATGACAAGCATCTCCCTTAACATCAGTGTTTGGGATGTAACAGTAATAAAACCAAAAATGAGAAATGATAAAACTATCATATTTTTATTTTATCATTTTATAAATATATTGAAAACAATCTTTATATTAGTTAAAATTATTTTACAATTATGCGTAAAATATTGGTATTTCTTATTTCTGTCTTTTTGTTTCTCAATACATCTCTTTCAGCTAAAGAGGCGAAATACTACAACAAGCTTGAAGGAAACCAGGTTCAATGCCTTCTTTGCCCTAGAGAATGCGTGCTTCAGGAAGGACAAACAGGAACATGTTTAGTAAAGAAAAACGAAAAAGGGACTTTAGTAAGTCTTGTCTATGCTAAGGTATGCTCAACCAACATTGATCCGATAGAAAAAAAGCCTCTTTTTCATTTCTTGCCGGGCTCATCCACTTTTTCTATTGCAACCGCCGGCTGCACATTGCGTTGTGTTTTCTGCCAAAACTGGGAAATATCCCAAATGTCTCCGCAAGACGTAAGAAGTCAGACCCTTTATCCTGAGCAAATCGTAAAACTTGCGAAAGAAAATAACTGTAATTCCATATCCTACACTTACAGCGAGCCGACAGCTTTTTATGAATATATGTATGATACCTCAATTATTGCGCATAAAAACGGTATCAAAAATGTTGAGGTAACATCCGGCTATATTAATCCAGAACCTTTGAAAGAGTTATGCACTGTATTAGACGCTGCCAGCGTTGACCTGAAAGGCTTTTCTGACCGGGTCTATAGAAGGGTTTCCGCAGCAAAACTTTCGCCCGTACTAGAAACGTTGAAAATAATGAAACAGAAAGGAGTCTGGCTTGAAGTCGGCTATCTTGTAATTCCCACTATCAATGACAGCTCAGAAGAACTTAAGGACTTCGCAATGTGGGTTTCAGCAAATCTCGGCAAAGAGGTACCTGTGCATTTTTTAAGATTTTTTCCGATGCATAAACTCACCCAGCTTCCGCCGACCCCGATAGAAACACTTGAAAGGGCCTACAATATTGCCAAAAGTGCGGGCTTAAATTATGTCTACCTGGGCAATGTACCCGGTCACAGAACTGAAAATACGTATTGCCCGAATTGTAAAAAAATGCTAATAGAAAGAAAAGGATATTTCGTAGGAAAAATAAATTTAAATAAAGGGCGCTGCAAATTCTGTAATTATAAAATTGCGGGGGTCTGGGATTAATAGCGGATAGTACATAGCGTATAGCGAATAGAAAAATAGAAAAGCCCTTAAACGTCTTTGCAGTTCCTATACGCTATCCCTGCCCCCGCCACGGGCGGGCGGCGCTAAACGCTATACGCTAGAGAATATGAAAAAACTGATATTCCTAATTATTTTACAGCTTTTTAATATCGGATTCAGTCTGGCGTATGCGGAAGATAAAGACGTAAGGCAGCCCGCTGTGGCAGGACAATTTTATCCGAGTAATCCAAATGAACTTTCTTCCTACATTGATAAATTGCTGCAAAATGTTGAAGACCAGTCAAAAATTTTAGGAAAATCTCAAATATTGGCAATCCTTGTTCCCCATGCGGGATATGTTTATTCGGCGCAAATTGCGGCTTATTCATACAAGCTTTTAATCAATTCAGATATAGACACTGTAATTTTAATAGGAAACAGCCATAATTTTCCTTTAAAGCGCGGGGCAGTAGATTTAAATAAAATATTTTTGACGCCCCTGGGAGAAGTTCCTGTCAACCGCGATATTGCAAAAGATATTTTGAAAAAGACTCAAGTTTTGGAAGAAAATAATTATGCTCACATACCGGAACATTCCCTTGAGGTACAGATTCCTTTCCTTCAAAAAGTCTTGAAAAAAAATTTCTCAATTGTTCCTGTCCTTTTAGGACAGATTAGTTTGGATGAATGCAAACAAATCGGCAAAGCCATTGCTGATACAATCAGAGAAAGAAAACTTATAGGCAAAACCGTTATTGTTATCTCTTCAGATATGTCACATTTTCCTTCATGGGCAAATGCCAATCTCGTTGACAGCGCCACGCTAAAATCATTGGAAAAATTTGATCCGAAAACGCTTCAAGAAACTATCGGCACATATGAAAACTCTGAGACTCCAAATTTGCAGTGCGTTCTCTGCGGCAAGGAATCAGTTTATACCGGAATGTACGCGGCCAAAGAGCTTGGAGCAGATAAAGCAGTGGTATTAAAATATTCTAACTCAGGAAATGTTTCAGGCGATAAATCGCGCGTTGTAGGGTATGGCACTGCAATTTTTACTAAACCGTTGGACAAAATAAAATCTGGAGAAAATCCTATTAAACAATCTAAGGAGAAAACCATGTCAGATTTTACTATTTCAGAAAAAAACCAAAAGGAATTACTTAATCTTGCAAGACAATCAATTGAAAATTATTTAAAAAACGGGAAACGCACAGAATTCAAAACTGATGACAAACAACTGCTTAGTAATTCAGCGGTTTTTGTAACCCTAACAAAAAATCATAATCTTCGCGGATGCATAGGAACAACCTCGGCTCATCTCCCTCTATATAAAGTTGTAAGCGAATACGCTATAGCAGCAGCAGAAGAAGACCCGCGCTTTAACCCGGTAACAGAGGATGAACTTAAAGACATAAAAATTGAGATTTCGGTTCTTTCTCCGATGCAAAAAATTCAAAATCACGATGAAATAAAACCAAATATAAACGGCGTTTTAATTAAACGCGGGCTTAGAAGCGGCCTTTTCTTGCCTCAGGTTTGGGAACAGCTTCCAAGCAAAGAAGAATTTATGAACGAGCTTTGCTGGCAAAAAGCCGGTCTTGAACCCGATGCATGGAAAAAAGGAAACGTAGATATTTATACTTTCACGGTCTTTGCTTTTGAAGAAAAGTGACTCGACTTAAAGGAGAGTCACCCTGAATTTATTTCAGGGTCTATAAAAGATGCCGAAATAAATTCGGCATGACATTACTCTATGATTGACGGTTTTATCCTCGGCCTCAGCAATACTTTTGGGTGCATAACTGTATGTGCGCCGATTTTTCTTCCTTACCTTTTAGCCTCTGAACTTAATCCTTTAATTCAAATTTTAAAATTTCTTGCAGGAAGGCTGATTGCCTATCTTTTCTTTGCTTTATTTGCCGGATATATAAGCATTTATTTTGAAGGAAAAATTAATCCTGATATTTTATATTCTTTGACTGTTATTCTGGCTATTTGGCTTATCTTGTTTAGCATTGGAAAAATGCGAATCCATGCTCCCGTGTGTAAAATAATCGGGAAAAATGTTTCTGGAAAAAATATGCCTTTTTTCCTGGGAATTGTTTTGGGATTGAATCTATGCCCGCCGTTTTTGATAGGATTAAACGAGGTTTTGAAATTTGGAAGCCTAATTAAATCAGTAATTTTCTTTGCCGGTTTTTATCTGGGTTCAAGTCTATGGACTTTTTTACTATTATTTTCTAAGCCCCTGCAAAACAATAAATATTTTCAAATTGCCGCCCAAATTATTGGTGTAATTGTAGGCCTTTATTATCTATGGAAAGGAGTAAGCGGTTTTTTTTAGCGGATTAAAAGATTCAGAAATATACCTATAATAACCGTCTGTGGAACTGTTACCAATGGAAGCCATATAGCAGTTTTTCTCCCGATATTTGCCCACAAAAGACCTATCTCGGTATAATCGGTAACTACTCCTCCCATTAGAAACACAAAACTGTTCCCTAACGCCTTTGTCTGCCGGTAAATCTCAAAGGCAAGAGGAGCCGTCCCTTCTGAGCAAACCTCAAGTACAGTTGCCAAAGCAAGTGTAACAAATATTCCTAATACAGACGGGCCCATGAAACGGTGAAATATATGCGAAGGTATATAAGCCCCGCTCAAGCTTGCAAGACCAATACCTATAAGAATCCACCACAGCACCATATTTGACAAAGAAAGCGTGCCAACAAAAATATTTTTAACATCTTTTTTAAGTTGGGCGATTGAAAACCTATAGGAACTTAACTTATTTCTGGCATCTCTAATTATAGAATAATTATCATCAACTTCTAGCGTATTCGGATTTGATTCAACCAGTTTTTTATGTTCCAAATACTGAAATACATAACCGGTTATTATAGCAACAATTATCGTTAAGAAAATGATATATAAAGCTTTTAAACCAAAAAAACTTACTAACATAACAGTAAGTGTAAAATTTGCCCAAGGGCTTGCCAAAAGAAAACTAACCACGGCAGGAGTTGATGCTCCTTTTTTGTAAAGCTGAATAGAAATCGCCAAAATCCCGTGCGAACAAGTACTCATTAGGAAACCAAGCAGCACAGAATATATGATTGTCCTTTTTTTCTTTCTGGCAAGAACCTTTGAAATATATTCGCTTGGGACAAAAGCATCTATAACTCCCCCGAATAAAAGGCCAAGGATGACCGCCCACCATATCATTTTAAAATACATAAACAAATGTATCCTGAAAGGCCCTAGAAAAGGCATTAAATACGACATCCCTACTAAAAGAGCAATTACAGCAGAAACTATAAAAACTTTATTTTTTAAAAAAGAATTGTTTTTACTTGAACAAGAAGGACATTTTTCAACGGATCCCACCTCTAATGAAATTCCTTTTTCTCTTGCGTATTTTTCAAGACAATGGCGGCTGCAAAAATAATAAGTTTTACCTTTATGCGTTAATTTAAGTTCAGTATCGTCGCTGACTTTCATACCGCAAACGGGATCTACTTTGGCCATTTAAACTCCCCAAAAAGCATTTTTATCGACAACCTGCCGGCCCGGCACCAATAATAATAATGTGTTTTTTTGCTCATTTTTTCTCTTTTTTTAACCCAGATTTTTCAATAGAAAAATCTGCACGTAGTGCCGCACCATTGAAAAATGCTGAAAAATGAAGCACTTTAAAAGAGTGTCAGCTGGAAACCCCTGCAAACATTTAATTGAACAAGTTATAAATGGTGCGGGGTTAACCCAGCTCGTCGGTGACGGGCTGCCCCTTCAGGACAAATTTTGCAATCTGTTGCAA
>JAPLKN010000076.1 GCA_026388075.1 Elusimicrobiota bacterium | reverse complement strand
GAGTTTAATACAAAGACCGAAGAAATCTATGCAAAGGGAAAAGTATCAGTTATTTCTTCATCAGTGACTTCATATTCTCCGGAAACTGTTTTCAAACAGAAGGAAAGAATAATAATAATGACAGGAAAAAATCCTCAGCCGCAAGTTATTTATAAGCAAGAAGAAAATAAAGGCGATTACAAGGCGGATAAAATAACTTTTTTTTTGGATAAAAGAAAGATATTTTTTGAAAACAATGTTTCTGGAAAGGTATATTTAAAGGACTAATTTTTGAGGACAAATGATTCTTGAGGGAAAAAATCTAAAAAAAAGATATCATCACCGCTTGGTTGTCGACGGAATAAACATTAAGGTGAATCAGAGAGAAATTGTGGGGCTTTTAGGCCCAAACGGCGCCGGAAAAACCACGACTTTCTTCATGATGCTCGGGCTTGTTGAACCTCTTTCGGGAAATGTTTACATAGATTCCGCTGATATTACGGAATGGCCGATGTATATGCGCGCAAGAAAAGGGATAGGCTATCTTTCTCAGGAACCGTCAATATTCAGGCGGCTTACCGTAGAACAAAATCTCATGGCCATAGCCGAGCTTTTGCCTTTAACGGATAAGGAAAAACAATTTAGGGTTGACAAGCTTTTGGATGAATTAGGGCTTACAAAGTTGAGGAAGCAGCTCGCAGTAACTCTTTCAGGCGGGGAAAAAAGAAGATGCGAGATAGCCAGATCCTTAGTGACAGAACCTAAATTTCTTCTTCTGGACGAACCTTTTGTCGGCATTGATCCGATAACTGTTTCAGATATACAGGGAATTATTCATAGGTTGATGAAAGAAAAAGGGCTTGGAATTTTGATTACTGATCACAATGTCCGCGAAACCCTTGAGATCATTGATAGAGCCTATATTATATATGAAGGCAAAACTCTGATAGAAGGAAACGCGGAAGAACTTATAAAAAGCAACGATGCCAGAAGAGTTTATTTGGGTGAAAAATTCAGGATGTAAAAAAGCTATTTATATTTGAAAAGACAACAAAAATATGGTATAAAAACTGTTTCGTATTGAAAAGCCCGCCTCGCTTATAAGTGAGCGAGCGAGGCCGCGCCCCGATAGATCGGGGCGGGGAGAAAATTAATGCAGATAAAAATTACAGCGCGTCATATCAAATTAACAGATGCTATAGCAAACTATGCGCGCAAAAAAGCAGAAAAAGCCCAGCACTATTTTAGCAATGTCGTGAACGTTCAGATAATACTATCCGTAGATAAATATAGACAGAAGGCAGAAATAATACTTCATACAGGACGCACCGGCGCCAAGTCGATATTCAGGGCAAAAGAAGTTTCATCGGATCTTTACGCGGCAATTGATCTTGCAATGGACAAAATTGATAAACAGCTGAAAAAGATTAAAGAAATGGCAAAAATTCATAGGAAAGGCAACCTGAAGACAGCAGCGCTTAAAAAAATCGGCGAAATATCTTTTGAAAATATTGATGAAAACGATAGAAGGAAAATAAACATAAGCGAAGTAAATCGTTTTGACGTAAAACCTGAGTCTTTGGAAGAAGCGGTAAACCAGATGGAAGCTTTAGGAAATAAATTCTATATGTTTTTTAATTCGGACACGTCACAGATTAACGTTTTATACAAAAAAGATAACGGAACCTTGGGGCTTATAGAACCGGAGATATAGCAATTTTATACGATAATAATAAAACGGGAGGAGTTTAATGAAGATTAAGGATTTCTTATGTCCTGATGCGATTTTGCTGGATCTTGAGGCCCAGGGCAAAAAAGAGGCAATTACTGAGCTGGTAGACCTTTTACAAAAATGCAAAAAAATTAAAAAAACCGCAGAGGTTATAGATACGATTATAGAAAGAGAAAAATTAGGTTCAACCGGCATAGGGCAGGGAGTTGCGATTCCTCACGGCAAGACCGATTCGGTATCTGAGCAGATAGGAGCGCTGGCCATATCTCAGAAAGGAGTTGAATTTAATTCTCTTGACGGAGAACCGGTATACATAATTTTTCTTCTTGTAGGTCCCATAGAAGTGGCAGGGCAGCATTTAAAGGCGCTTTCAAGGATTTCAAGGCTTTTTAAAGACAAATTTTTCAGGCAGGCGCTGCGCGACGCAAAAACAAAAGAGGACGTGTTAAAAATAATTGAGCAAGAGGACGCATATTAAATGAGTATCACGGTATCAACTTTTTTTCAGGATAAAAATGAAGATTTAAAGCTGGACCTTGTTTCCGGGGTTGAAGGGACTAAAAGAGAAATAAAGGTTTCTGAAATAAACCGGCCCGGCCTTGCTTTTACGGGATATTTAGGGCATTTTCCTGCCGAACGCATGCAAATTATTGGTTTGGGAGAACAGGACTACCTAAAATCACTGCCGCTGGAAAAACAAACTAAAATTCTGGAAAAAATATTTTCATTTTCCGATATCCCTTGTTTTATTTTAGCACGAGGACTTGAGCCTTTACCTGAAATGACTCGGCTTAGCGAAAAGTTTAAAATCCCTGTTTTTAAAACACCCGTAATGACTTCTCAGCTTATGGGCGAGCTGATTTTTTATCTGGAAAACAAGATGTCTCCTTCAACAAAACTGCACGGTGTTTTGGTGAGAGTTTACGGCTTGGGGGTCTTAATTATCGGGGATGCAGGGATAGGAAAATCTGAATGCGCGCTGGAGCTAGTTAAAAGAGACCACATGCTTGTTGCCGATGATGTTGTTGTCATATTTAGGCGTTCAGGAAACAGAATTATCGGCCGGGGCGAAGAAATTATTAAGCATCATATGGAAATCAGGGGCTTGGGAATAATTGATGTTAAAAGTCTTTTCGGGATAGGATATATTCTGGATGAAACAAATATTGAACTTGTGATAAGGCTTGAAGACTGGAAGAAAAATATGGATTATGAAAGAGTCGGCCTTGAGGAAAATTTTACGACAATATTGAATGTTCAGGTTCCTGAGGTAGTCTTGCCGGTAGGCCCGGGAAGAAACCTGGCAGTTTTAGTTGAAATCGCGAGTTTAAACCAGAGGCTGAAAAATCAAGGGCATTATTCTGCCCAGGAATTGAATCAGAAACTGATTCAGCAAATGTCAAAAAAATTATGAAAAATAAATTATGTGCAATAAATTCTTTATAATCACAGGTATCTCAGGAGCAGGAAAAAGCCAGGCGCTTAAAATTCTAGAAGACCTTGGCTTTTTTTGCGTTGATAACCTTCCGCCATCCCTTGTCCCTGAATTTGTTGACCTTGCGCTAAAAAGAAAATTTCAAAATATAGCGCTTGGCATTGATGTCCGTGCAGGCAAATCTCTTTCTCTTTTTAACGACATTCTAAAATATTTGAAAAAAAAGAAAATAAAATACAAGGTAATATTTTTTAATGCGAATGATTCCACATTGCTTCAAAGATATTTTGAAACTAGTATCACAAAGTGCAAATATGACCATATCTTTACTTTCATTCGGGTATAAATATGGATTGCCCATAGACTCTAATATTGTAATAGACGTGCGTTTTTTACCGAACCCAAATTATGTAAAGCATTTGAGAGCCAAGACCGGCAAAGATTCCGGAGTAAAAAAATATGTTCAAACCCAAAAGCTATACCGAATATTTTTAAATAAGTTTTCCGAAATGCTCAAGTTTCTTCTGCCTAATTTTGTGAAAGAAGGCAAAAGTAATTTGACAATTGCTATTGGATGCACAGGGGGCAGACACCGCTCCGTTGTATTTACGGAAGATATTGCCAAATTTCTTAAAAAACTGAAATATTCGGTAAAAATATATCACCGCGATATAGATCACGTTATATAATCTTAAATGAAAAATGATAAGTTTCAACCTAAAATTGTTGTTTTAGGCGGAGGCACAGGTCTTTCAGTCCTTCTGCGAGGTTTAAAGAAATATACTCCGAACCTCACTGCCGTTGTTAACGTTACTGACGACGGCGGAAGTTCCGGCGCATTGCGCCGCGAACTAGGAGTATTACCGCCCGGAGACATACGTAACTGTCTAGTGGCTTTGTCAGAAGAAGAAAATCTTATGACAAAACTGTTTCAGTACCGTTTTCCTTCCGCAGGATCGCTGTCCGGACATTCTTTCGGAAATCTTTTTCTCACCGCGATGTCGTCGCTTTCAGGAGGGTTTGATTCGGGCGTAGCCCGCGCAAGCGAAGTGCTTGCGATACGCGGACAAGTTTTGCCCGTAACTTTAAGTTCGGTTACATTGAAGGCGACTCTTTTAAACGGGAAAGTTGTGCAAGGGGAAAGTAAAATTACGGGAAGCGACTCCCCGATAAAACATCTTGCCATAAATCCTGCCAGTCCTCCTCCAGGGCCAAATGTTATTGAATCGATAATGTCTGCGGACGGAATCGTAATCGGGCCGGGATCTCTTTATACATCCATTATATCAAACCTTTTAGTAAGAGGAGTGACGCGGGCCCTTAAAGAAAGCCGCGCTCCGAAAATTTACATTTCCAATCTGATGACACAGCCCGGCGAGACTTCCGGATATAAATTGAGCGATCATTTGGAAACCATAGAAAAATATCTAGGCAAGAATGTTATAAATTATATAGTCGCAAACACAAAAATAATTGATAAAAAAGTATTGAAACGCTACACAAAGGGAAATTCTGCTCCCGTGTTAGTTGATAAAAAGAAATTTGGAAAATCAAAATTAGTTAAATCAAATTTAGTTTCGGCTACAAAAGAGTTTGTGCGCCATAATTCTGAAAAGCTTGCAGCTAAAATAATTGAAATAATAAAGTCGCACAACAGATAAAATGATAAAAATTATAATTTTTACTCATGGAGATTTAGGTTCGGAAATATTAAAGACTGCAGAAAACATCGTAGGGGAACAGAAAGAAGTTTTTGTTTTTTCACTTGAGCTTGTAGATTCTTTAGTAAGTGTTTCGAAAAAGCTCGGGGAGCTCCTTAAAAAGCTAGAAAGCGATGAAGGAACTTTGATATTGGCAGATATGGCCGGGGGAACTCCGTGCAACGCGTCTTTGCCATTTTCAAAAAACTTTAAAATAGAAATCATAACGGGATTAAATTTATATATGCTAATTTCTGCTTTCATGAACAGATCTTCAATGAATTTAAAAGAACTTGCCGAAAAGGTCTTGGAAGATGCGAAAAAAAATATCACAAACGTCAAAGAGTCATTTTTGAATAAAATAAAATAGCATGGTTGAGGGACGTAATTAAACATGCCAATAGTGTTAGCCCGCATCGACGATCGTCTAATTCACGGCCAGGTTGTCGAGGGCTGGCTTAAAAAGATAAGGGTTACGCATATTTTAGTTGTTTCTGATGAAGCCGCACGCGACGAAATGCAGAAAACGCTTTTGGGAATGGCTGCTCCGAGCAATGTCAAGGTAAGCACTTTGTCAGTTGATGACGCGGTATCGGAAATAAAATTAAATATTTTTGATAAGGATTTTTTGCTGATCCTTTTTTCTAATCCGGCAGATGCCTTGAAATTTTTGAATCTCGGGGTAAAACTAGCTTCAATAAACGTCGGGGGAATGCATTTTTCAAGCGGCAAGAGACAAATTTTAAAAAATCTTTCGGTTGACAATTCGGACATAGATGCTTTTGAAAATATTTCAAAGCTCGGAGTTGAACTTGAGGGACGCATTCTTCCTGATGATACAAAGATAGATGTGATGAGCATAATAAGGGAAGAATTGTCAAAAAAATAAAATTAAAATCATGAAAAAACTTTATTTTATCTTAGGAATACACAATCACCAGCCTGTAGGAAATTTCCTGCATGTTATTGAGAAAGGTTTTCAGGATGCATATTGGCCTTTTATGGAGCTTTTATCAAAACATCCAAAAATCAAGTGGTCTTTGCATTGCAGCGGAGTTTTGTGGGACTTTTTCAAAGAAAAACATCCCGAATATATCAAAGCGGTAAAAGATATGCTGGATTTGGGCCAGCTGGAACTTCTTACAGGAGGCTATTATGAGCCTATAATTCCATCAATACCGGATGTTGATAAAAAGGGACAGATCAAAAAGCTGACGGAATTTTTGAAAAAAGAATTTAAGTTCAAAGCGCGCGGGATGTGGCTTACAGAAAGGGTATGGGAACCTCATCTTGCAAAAGTAATTAATGAATCAGGCGTGGAATATACTGTTGTTGATGACGCTCATTTTGCGGCGTCGGGCTTTGATGTGGAAAAACTCAAAGGATACTACACAACTGAAGAAGAGGGCACAAAACTTAATATTTTCCCTATAAGCCAAAAACTCAGGTATTATATCCCGTTTCAAACAGTGGAAAAAACAATAGAATATATGTCCTCGTTTGCAGATGAAACCGGAAATTGCGCCATTGTTATGGCGGATGACGGGGAAAAATTCGGGATGTGGCCGGAAACAAATAAGCACGTTTATAAGAACGGTTGGCTTGAGAATTTCCTAAAAGCGGTTGAAAAGAATCTGGACTGGATTGAGCCGATAACTTTTTCAGAATATCTAGATAAATTTTCAGCAAAAGGAAGGGCTTATCTTCCGTGCGCATCATACTTTGAGATGTCCGAATGGGCTCTTCCTCAGGATGCTCAGGAAGTTTTTGAAGGGGTAACGCGCCAATTCGAAAACAACCCGCAGGCCAAACGGTTTTTAAGGGGCGGGTTCTGGAGAAATTTCTTAAGCAAATACGATGAATCAAATAATATGCACAAGAAAATGCTTTATGTCAGTTCAAAAGTGAATGAATTAAAGAAAAAAAGTGACGAGAATTCTGAAATATTTGATGCGCTTTATGCGGGACAATGCAATTGCGCATACTGGCACGGAGTTTTTGGAGGCCTTTATCTGCCTCATTTAAGGACTGCAGTATACAAAGAATTGATTAAGGCTGAATCATTGTTTTTTAGAAAATCCGGACATAAAACCGCTTGGAAAGAGATGGATTTTGATTGTGACGGGCGAAACGAAGTTATTTATGAAAGTTCTGGTCAGAATATTTACTTTTCACCGCATAACGGGGGAACGATATTTGAATGGGATTTTATCCCAAAAGAGATTAATGTTTTGAATGTTTTAACCAGGCGAAGAGAAGCATATCATAAAAGATTAAAAGAATTTCTTTCAAAAACACATCATCAGGCAAGCGAAATTCGTACAATTCATGATTTTATTAGAGTTAAGGAAGTAAATTTAGACCGTTTCTTAACCTATGATTGGTACCGCAGAGCCTCTTTAGTTGATCATTTCCTGCACCCAAACACTAAATTTGACGAGCTCAGAAAAGGGCAATATGCCGAACAGGGAGATTTTGTTTTAGGAGCATATGCTTTTAAAATTGAAAAAAATAAAATTATCATGAAAAGAGACGGAATCGTTTGGGAAAATCAAAATCCTTTGAAAGTAAATATTGAAAAAGCGATAACTCCTTCTAAGACGGGATTGAATATAATTTATAAAATAAAAAACCTTGAAAAAAGAAACATTGAAATCCTTTTTGCGCCTGAATTTAATTATGCATTTTCAAGTTTTGTTGAAAACGATAATGCTGAACTAAAGTCTGTCAATAAATGGATGCGTAAGGACGAGCATTTTAAGTTCACCGTTGAGATGATTTTTTCTTCATCGTTAGATTTAAATATATTCCCCTTAGAAACAGTTTCCTTATCCGAAGGAGGATTTGAAAAAACCCATCAGGGAACTGTAGTAATACCTATTTTCAAGTTAAATATTCTTGAAAACGGAGTTTTGGAGCAGCAAATTAAAATCAAAATAACTGACTAAAAATGATAGAAATTATCGGCATTTCACTACTGGCGGCAATTTTTGAACTTGATGTAACTGCATTCGGCCAAATTATGATATCCAGGCCGATCTTTGCGGGCCCTGTCGTCGGCTATATCCTAGGGGATGTTGTTTCCGGTTTTTGGATAGGAGTTATTGTTGAGCTTATGTGGATTAATGCCATACCTATGGGGACGTCCATCCCGCATGATGTTACAGTTATTTCAATCCTTACAACTGTCTGGGGCATAAAATACATGAATAGTGAAAAAAGCGCAATAATTCTTGCTATGGCCTTATCTTTGCCGTTAGGCATT
Organism: Elusimicrobiota bacterium; assembly: GCA_026388075.1. Taxonomy (NCBI): domain Bacteria; kingdom Pseudomonadati; phylum Elusimicrobiota; species Elusimicrobiota bacterium. The sequence continues at coordinate 1,449 of JAPLKN010000076.1, read as the reverse complement.
TTATTCAGGATCTTTGACGTCCGATTAAGATTTTATAATTCTAAAATTGCCCGCTGGATTGAAGAAGGAATTAAAAAGGGCAAGGAAAAAAGAATTGAACTGGGAATTTATTCAGGGTTAATTTTATTTTATTTTAAAGCGTTCATTTTTTATCTGGTCTTGATTTATCCGGGGCAAATATTCTTAAAAGAAATATTCAATGTATTGCCCTTTCAAATAAAATCGGGACTTGAAGTTGCATGGTATCTTTTACCGGCGGCAGGCCTTAGCATTGTGTTAGTCAATGCATGTTACGGGAAACTTTCTTGCATGAAATAAATTTAATAAAAATTGTTTTCATTAAGCCTAACTAAAACAATGAAAAAAAAGATAAACTTTATTTTATTATTATGGCGGTCATTTTTCTTGCAGGCATTATGGAATTTTGAAGGATTGCAAAACATTGGTTTTTTGTTCGCGCTACTTCCTTTCTTGAAGAAATGTTATCCCGATAAAGAAAAAAGGCAGGAGGCTTACCAAAGGCATTTAGAATTTTTTAATACTCAGCCTTATATGGCAAGCATCATAATTGGGCTAACAGCAAAAATGGAAGAAAAAATAAGCGAAGGGTCGCAAAACAATATAATTGAAATTTCAAACATAAAGAAAAATATGGCCGGGCCATTAGCTGCCATGGGGGATGCGCTTTTTTGGGCAACACTTAGGCCTTTCGCGGCTATTTTGGCGACAGGGTTAATATTCATATATGTGAAATCTAACAGTGTAATTCATCCGTTAATAATACCGGCTTTTTTTCTCGTTATTTACAATTCTGTTCAGTTGACATTCAGATATATGTCTTTAAGAATAAGCTATGAATTGGGAGAAAAAATAATTGAAAAAGTAGCGTCAGTTAATTTCCAAAGTATTTTGAATATTTTAAGATTCGTTTCGGTAATAATATTATCTTTAATTGCTCTTTATTATTTCATATCTTTTGGCGGCAATGCAAAACTGATAATAGCCATTTTGGGCACATTTGTTTTAACTATATTTTGGACTTGCCTGAGATGGCCGATTTTCCTGCTTTTTTATTTTATAATAATTTCAGGAGTACTTATTTCAATATTTCTATAGTTCTTAAGGGGTGCTATGCTTGAAAAAAAAACTTATAATAAAAAATAAATTCGGCTTGCATGCGCGCCCTGCCGCGGTTATGGTGCAGACGGCGTCCAAGTTTAAATCTAAAATTAAGATTGTTAAGGATTCTCAGGAAGTGGACGGAAAAAGTATCATGGGGCTTATGACGCTTGCGGCAAATGCAGGGTCTACGATAACTTTGCTTGCAGACGGAGATGACGAAATACAGGCATTGCAGGCTTTAGAGCAATTAATAGAAAGCGGATTTGGGGAATAGCGAGGGTTTGCTAAAAAGGAGCAAACCCTTGATTACACAGATAAAAACAAGAT
>JAPLKN010000075.1 GCA_026388075.1 Elusimicrobiota bacterium | reverse complement strand
GCGGTCGGCGTTCCTGCCAGGGTGGGATTGGGTTTTTCAGCAACCGAACTTGAGATGCTTGAGCATTCCAAGCTTCCTGACCCGATTGCTGACGCCATAAGGTTTGTTATGAAAGAGCAGGATGACCTTGAAGAAAGAATAAAAAAGCTTGAGTCCAAGGAAGGCCTAGTCTGTGAGATTGATAGATACCTTGAACAGAAAAAAGAAGAAATAAAGAAAGAATTTGAAGACTGGTCAAAAGAAATGAAAGACGAAAAACGTTGAGTTGTTTTTGAACGTTATTAAGCTGATCTCGCCCCGTTAGAGAAGGCTGCCGATTCCTGTCGGCAGATTGAAATCATGCTGTAAGCTGGCGGTGTAATGCCGCCACTTTGTTCGCGAAGCGCCCGTTTTTTGCCCACCTAGCATCGAGGCAGGTCTCTAACGGGGCTCGCCTTGCAAAATCATTTCAGAATACTTTCCCGAAACATTAAAAAATAAAAGAGTTATTGCTCTTGATCCGGGGGCAAAATAATTGCAGGAGAATTAAAAGAAGAGGACAAAGTTTCGATAGACGCAGCCATAAAAGACGAAAACGAAGATATTACATTTATTAAGCAGGGGAAATGAGAAAAATATTTTTTTGCGGTTTTATAGTTCTAGTTTTAGCATATAATAAAGCATTCCCTATAAACCTTTCTAAAGAACCCAAAAACAAAGGAAAAATAGCAATTGCTGTAAGTATCCTTCCGTTAAAATATTTTGCGGAACAAATCGGGAAAGAAAAAGTCTCGGTTTCCGTAATGGTTCCGCCGGGAGCAAATCCCCATTCTTTTGAGCCTAAACCGCAAAGTCTTAAAGAACTTTCAAAAGCCGACATTTACGTTAAGGTGGGCACACCTCTAGAATTTGAAATTCAATGGATTGGAAAAATAACTTCCTTGAATAAAAAAGCTCTAGTTTGCGATAGCTCAAAAGGGATAACCCTGCTAAATTATTCGGAACGGGTTTTGGGCCCGCATTCAGAACAAAAAGAAGCCCATCATCATTTCGGAAAAGACCCGCATATTTGGACTTCATTAAGAAACGGAATATTAATGGCTGAAAATATCAAAAATGCTATGGAAGAAATTGATTCTGAAAACAAGGATTTTTACGAGATAAATTATAAAAAATTAAAAAAAGAATTTGAACAATTGGATTTAAATATTCAGGCTAAACTAAAGCCCTATAAAAATAAATCATTTATAGTTTTTCATTCCGCTTGGAATTATTTTGCCAGGGAGTACGGTTTAAGAGAAATTCCTGTTGAAATCGGAGGGAAAGAGCCAACGGCAAAAGAGCTGATAAATATTGTCAATAAGGCAAAATCAGAACAAATAAAAATCATTTTTGTATCGCCGCAATTTTCCAGAAAAAGCGCTCAGGTTATTGCAGATGAAATAGGCGGCAAAGTAATATTTATTGATAATCTTGCTGAAAATATTTTGAAAGAATTTATTAAAATGTCAGAACTTATTATCAAATCATATGGAAAATAAACCTGAGATTGTAACATTTAAAAATGTGTCTTTTAGCTATGATGGCGGCCCAAACATCATACGCGATGTTAATTTAAACTTATTTGAAAAAGATATAGTCGGAATTATTGGCCCGAACGGCGGCGGGAAAACCACGCTTTTAAAACTTATGCTCGGGCTTCTAAAGCCTACTCAAGGCGAAATTCGGCTTTTTAATTTGGCTCCCGAAGAAGGCAGAAGATACGCGGGCTATGTTCCACAGCACGTGCCTTTTGACAGGGATTTTCCTATTAAAGTATCAGACGTAGTTTTAACCGGAGTAATTAGGAAGAATTCTTTTTTTGGCAGATATTCTAAAGAAGATAAAGAAAAAGCCGACGAGGTCTTGAAAATAGTTGAGATGACGGATTTTTCAAATAATCCGATAGGCGAGCTTTCAGAAGGACAAAAACAGAGGGTTTTCATAGCTCGTGCGCTGGTTTCAGATCCCAAACTTTTAATACTGGATGAACCGACTTCAAGCGTAGATACCGTTATAGAAAAGACGGTTTATGACCTCTTGGAAAAATTAAAACAAAAAATATCAATAATCTTGGTAACACATGATATAAGCGCGGTATCAAAATATGTGGAAAAAATTGCCTGTTTAAACGTGGAGCTTTATTATCATAGTACCAAGGAATTGACTGTTGAGGATTTGTCAAAAGTTTATAAGTGTCCGGTAGATTTAATAGCTCACGGCGTGCCGCACAGGGTTTTAGAAGAACATAATAAGTAAAAAAGTGATAAAGTGTAATGGGAATATTTCAATTTGAGTTTATTAGAAATGCTTTATATGCCGCGCTATTGGCAAGCGTTGCCTGCGGAATTATCGGCACCTACGTGGTAGTCAGGCGGCTTGTTTCAATAAGCGGGGGTATCGCGCATACTGCATTCGGAGGAATAGGACTGGGCTATCTTTTAGGGGTAAATCCGCTATTTGCAGTTTTGCCTTTTACGGTTTTATCGGCGCTGGGCATAGGGGTTTTAAACAAAAACTCTAAGTTTTCTGAAGATACTTTAATAGGCATATTTTGGTCTTTCGGCATGGCATTGGGAATAATATTTGTAGGCTTTTCTCGAGGGTATGCGCCGGACTTATTCGGATACCTTTTTGGAAACATTCTTACAGTAACCAGGGCAGATATTGTTATGATGGCTGTATTGGATATTGTGATAATAGCGGTAGTTGCCTTCTACTACAGGCAGTTTGAAGCAAGCTCGTTTGATGAAGAATTTTCAAAGGTTAGAAATTTAAAAACTAAATTTTTATACATCCTTCTTCTGGTTCTTATAGCTGTAACGGTCGTGGTTTTAATACGTGTTGTGGGAATAATTCTGGTGATAGCTCTCTTAAGCATTCCTGCGGCACTATCGCGCCAGTATACTTCAGAACTGAAAAAAATGATTGTGTTAGCTATAATCTTTAGCGCAATATTTACAGTTTTCGGTCTTTTTCTTTCATATTTATTTAACATAGCCTCAGGAGCAACAATTGTTATTTTATTGGCAGCAGTCATGCTTGTCTCATCGGCATTAAAAGGATTTTTTGCAAAATTATTAAACAAGAGAAATAAATGAATAAAGAACTAAAAATAAAAAAGCAGAACAATGCGCCTGCTAACTTAGAAAAGAATGAGCTTCTGACGCTTTTTCCTGCCGGCCTTTTTTCGGCGCTTTTGCTTTTGGTCCCCGTTTTTCTTGATATTAAACTTACCCGCCCGAAACTAATGCTTTTGGAGTTCGGCCTTTACGGGATATTATTTATCTGGCTTTTCATAAATCTTTATTACGGCAAGATTAAAATTAAAAAAACACCGATATTTATTCCCGTAATTATTTATTTGTCGGTGGTATCCTTATTCTATTATTTTTCTCCTGATAAACCCGTTGCTTTAAATGAGTTTAAAAGGGCCCTGCTTTCTTTTGCCGGCTATTTTGTGGCGGCAAATGCAATCAACAGCGAAAAACAAAGAAGATTAGTTATTGCCGGATGGATAACTGGCGCAGCAATAGCAGTCTTATACGGCATTTTGCAGCATTTCGGCGGGATCAAATATATGATAATGGTTCCGCAGATGGAAAGATCCATGTCAACATTCGGTAATCCCATATTTTTTGCGGTATTTCTTGTTGCCACTCTGCCGATAGCATTAAGCATATTTTTTTCCAGCAGAAATAAATCAGTAAAAGGATTAATTTTCTTATTTTTGGTTTTAGGGCTGATTGCACTTTATTATACCAAGACAAGGGCGGCATATATCGGATTTTCAGTTTCTCTAGTGTTTTTTTTCTGGCTGAATGTAAAATCAAAACGTACAAAACTTATCTTTTTATCATTATTTATTTTACTCGCCGGTTTTTTTGTGTATAAGACTAAAAACGTTTGGGCAAGGCAGCAGGCGCATGTTCTTATCTGGCGAGACACGCTAAACATGTGGTCAAAAAGTCCGTGGTTTGGAACGGGGCCGGGAACTTTTCATATATATTTCCCGAAATACGCTTCAGAAGAACTAAAAAAACTTTGGCCTCAGGGGCAGTTTATAGTAAACGATGCCCACAATGAATATATACAGTACTTGAGTGAAACCGGTATAGTTGGTTTTGGAATTTTTGCATGGCTTTTATTATCTTTTTTTATCAACGCTTTCAAAATATCCGGGCGTTTTTCAGGAAATCAAAAGTTCATGGCATCAGGATTAATCGCTTCTTCATCGGGAGTCCTTGCGCAAAACTTTTTTTCAGCTGACATGCGCTTCATTATTTCAGCAGTTTATCTTTTTATAGTTATGGGATTATTTGACTCATATAATGATGGTTTCTGGGTTAAAGAAAAGATAAGCAAAGTGTTACGCTATATTGTTTTCGGAGTTTTAGCCGTATGCGCTTACTTTTTATTTTATCAAACAGCAAAGCCCTATACTGCTCAGAAGAAAGTTGCAGAAACGCCCGATTTTTTTGATCAAAAAGTCCTTGAGCCGGCAAAAACAGTTGCCTCGCTTTTGGAGATAGCGAAAAAATATCCCAATCAGGCTCTAGTATATGAAAAACTGGGCTGGGTAAACGCAAAAGAAAAAAACTGGCCTGAAGCTATAAAAAATTATGTAAAAGCCGGAGAATTAAATCCCAACAATCCGGGCCCGTTTAATAATTTGGGCAACATATATTTTCTTATGGGCGAAAGGCAAAAAGCAATAGAATACTGGGCCCAGTCAATAATTATAAATCCGAAACAAGTTGACAGCCGGCTGAATCTCGCGACAGCGTATTTTTATCAGGGCAGGCTTAAAGAGGCTGTTGACCAATTGAAAGAAGTCTTAAAGATTGACCCGAATAACGAAAAAGCTATAGTGATGCTTAAACAAATGACGGAATAGAAAGCAGAAAAAGACAGGTTGAGATAAAGGCAGGCTGAGATAAAGACAGGTTAAGGTTGAGCAAAAAAATAGCCAGTTTTTCTCAACCTCAACCTGATTTTATCTTAACCTGAAGTTTTACGGAGGTTTTATGTATATTTCTTTGTTAATTTCATTATTATTTTTTGTTCTTTCTGCAGTATTTGCCTTGCAGAATTCCACGATGGCGGTAGTAAGGTTTCTTTTGTGGCAGTTTAATATTCAGATCGCGCTTTTAATTTTGATAGCTTTTTTTCTCGGTTTTTTATCTCATATGCTTCTTTCACTGCCTCATAGGCTAAAGGTAAAAAAGAAACTTTTTGAAAATAAGATAAAAATCAAAAAATTGCAGGAAGATCTCAGCAAATACAGGAATATGCTTTTGGGCTCAAGAAAATTATGAAGCGGTATTCAAAAAATATATTTTCAATAACAGGTATTGCTTTGCTTACTTGTTTGTTCTGGTGGGGTTGCGCCGGAAGAAAAAATATGCGCTATCCAGGCCCTTCATTAATGCCAAATACCGAAAGAAATATGAAAGTAGCGGCTTTTTGGATAAGCCTGCTTCCTGATCCGGATAAAGTAATACTTGATTCACAAGGAATTGGAAAGTTTAACAAAACAATCAAAAATGAGCTTAAGCTCTTAAATGATATTGAAAATTATCCTTCAGTTATTTCCAGCGCGAAATTTAAGGGAGAAATTACAAAAACATTAAAAAGATTCAAGCGAAGGAAATATTACGCTAAATCCAATGAAAAAATAGATAAAAAATTACTTAAAGATATTGAAGATAATATCAGCTTGAAAAATATTCAGGAAAATGTAAATGTTTCGTTCGGATTAGTTTCTCGCTACGCTCATCAAAGACTTTTACCTACACGGGAGGAGTTTTATTCAAAAAAGGACGATTTTGATTTTGATGTCCTTCAAAATAATTCTCTTGATGTCGGAACCCCTGTAGCGATTTTGCACAAAAGCGCTGACTCTCAATGGATATATGTGGATGGGCCGTCAAGTTCCGGATGGACGGAAATTGAAAATATAGCTCTCTCAAGCCGCGAACAGATGAAACAATATGTTAATGGCCAGCCTTTTGCGGTAATTTCCAAAACAAAAGCCTCTATTTTTTTGAAAAATACGCTGACTGAATATTATGATTACGTAAGGATGGGGACGCGCCTTCCGATGGGCAAAAAAACTTCCATTAAAGTAGTCCCGGTTATAATTCCATTTAGAAACGAAGATGGAAAAGTGGTATTTGGCGAAGGATATATAAAAGAAAACGAAATAAACGAAGGATATTTTTCTTATACGCCAAGAAATGTTATCCAGCAGTCTTTTGAAATGCTTGATATGCCTTATGGTTGGGGGGGTATGAACGGGGAGCAGGATTGTTCAGGTTTTATTCAGCAAATTTTTATGACCATAGGCATATATATGCCGAAAAATTCTTTAGAACAGTCATGGGTTGGAAAATTGCTGGAAAAATTTAATAAAAAAACAAGTTATGCTGAAAAAATAGAAATTTTAGATAAGAAAGCCGTCGGCGGGGCAACAATACTGTATCTGAATGGCCATGTAATGCTGTTTTTAGGCGTGATTGATAATATCCCTTATGTGATTCACGGAATATATGGCTATCATGAGGAAGGATCTTCTTCTGAAGCAGTTAGAGTTATTAATCGTGTGGTAGTTTCAGATCTTTCGTTAGGTGAAGGCTCAAAAAAAGGGTCTCTTCTTAAACGTTTAAGCGTGGTAAGGCTTGTGGCTGAATGAAGCTCTATGGTCTTACGACCATAGTATCTTTGGTTTCTTCGGCTCGCCTCGCTGCGAAGCGGGCGAAATCCCTGCCCGCCGGCAGGCCGCGGCGCCGAAGCTTACCCCCTAGTTTTGCTACTTGTCTCTGCGATTAGTTTTCGACTTGTCCCACATGCCTAGATTTCACCTGTCCTTGCGTTTAGTTTCCATAGGAAACTGCAATGGAAGGAAATCTTTGGGGAAGAAGACTGTAGGGAAGCAAAACTAAACAGGGGGATAAATTAATTTATATACCAAACTTTATGCAGCTGCGGGATTAAATATACTTTATCAAGCTTCTTTTTAGCATATTCAATCCATTTTTCAGTATTTATTATAGCTGGTTTATTTATGTTTTTAATTGGCGAAACGGTTTGAAAAACAAACGGTATTTTCTTGGAAATATCGCTTACCATATTAACCGCTCTTAAAACCTCTTCATTTTTAGTTCTATCCGAAATCACAAGTTTAGCAAAAGCTTTATCTTTGCAAATTTCTAGAAATTTCCTGTGATCTTTCCAGTAAGAATTTTTGCAATCTGACGGGAGTTTAATGTCCATTGAAACAACGTCTATCCGCTTAATCACGCTTTTCAAATTATTACTTAAAATTCCGTTAGTCTCAAGGTAAATCAAATAATTTAATCGTTTTAAACGTGGTAATAATGATGCGATAAAATCTTTCCAAAGGAGAGGTTCTCCTCCGGTAAGCACGACAGTTTTTGATCTGTTTTTAATAAACTTATCTTCATTTTTCCTGATCAAAGACCTGACTTTATAAACTACAGCCGAAGTGCCGTGGAAATTTTTGTTTTTAGTTTTAGTATCGCAATAACAGCACTTAATATTACATCCCGAAAATCTTACGAATATCTGGGGCTCAGCAAAAAATAACCCTTCTCCCTGGAATGAAAAAAATATTTCAGATATGCCTGTCTTTGAAAGTTTTAATCCGTTTTCATTCATCTTTTCATTAAAGGATCTTCAAGGTGAGCGGCCAAAAAGCCTTTTTCTCTGAATCTGCACGAATCGCAAATTCCGCAGGGTTTTTTCTTTCCTTTATAACAAGACCAGGTAAGCCCAAACGGAACATCCATTTTTTTTCCTAATTTTACAATCCGGGCCTTACTGAGATTTATGAGAGGGGTTAATACTTTTATTTTCAAGCCCAATGAATGGACTAAATTCTGCCACGCCCTGAAATACTGCGGCCGGCAGTCCGGATATCCTGAAAAATCAACTGCATTTGCTCCGATAAATATTGCCGAAGCCCGTATTTTTTCGGCAAAAGACAATGCGAATGAAATAAATACCGTGTTTCTTCCGGGGATATATGTAGAAGGTATTTTTTTTAATTTAAGCGGATTTTCATTTACCCCGTTAGAGAAGGCCGCCGATTCCTGTCGACGGATTGAAATCATGCTGTTAAATGGCAGTGTAATGCCGTCATCTTTATTCGCGAAGCGTCCGTTGTCTCTAACGGGGTTTACGGGAATGTTTTCGGATTTATCCAGGAGGGAGCTTCCTTTCCACGGGAAATTAATTTTTAAAATCTGGTAATTGCATCCGGCGCTTTTTGCGATTAGTTTTGCGGAAATTATTTCCTTTTTGTGGCGTTGGCCGTAATCAAAAATCAGGCAGCGGCATTTGTATCCGTTTTTTTTTGCAAGATAGAGCAGTGTAGAAGAATCAAGCCCGCCGGACAGTAAAACAACGGCCGTTTTACTTAATTTTAGCATTTTACCCCGTTAGAAACAGCCAAATGTTAAGAAGAAATAAGGAAGATCATAATATATTAAACATAGCTTTTCGTAGCTTTGGAAATAAGCGGTTGTTAGACTGTTTCTAACGGGGTTTATCTTGACACCGTTGCCGATGAAGTTTCACTTTCCCAAACTTCAACTTCATTGATTTTTATTGGCAGTTTAATTGATTTAATCAGTTTCTCAAAAATATATTCAGCAATGTTTTCTGCGGTAGGATTAATTTTGTCAAAAGGGGGTACTTTGTTAAGATATTTGTGGTCAAGCCTTGATAAAATTGATTTAAGGACAGCTTTTATGTCTGTGAAATCCATAACCATGCCGGTTTTGTCTAATTTATTACTTGACAACGAAACCTTTACTTTCCAATTATGGCCGTGAAGATTTTCGCATTTTCCCTTATATTTATTGAGAGCATGGGCTGCCGAAAATGATTTTGTAACGGAGGCTTTATAATTCATAGGTTTAATCAAGAGTTATTTTTTTGACGTTATTAATGTTATATCCTAAAAATCTTTTGGCGTAAAATTTAAATTTTTCAGGAGAATCGCTTACATAAAATGAATGCCTGCCGTCTGATTTAGCTTTCTCTTGGAGCTTAAGTTTCTTTAAAGTATTTAAAACATCCTTTGCGGTTGCTTCAGCCGAATCTATAAGGGTAATATTGCCGTTAATTAGGTTTTTAATCACTTTTTTTATAAGAGGATAATGCGTGCAGCCGAGTACTAAAGTATCAATTCCTTTTCTTACTAAAGGAGTTAAGTATTCTTTTGCGACATCTTTTGTAACTCTATGATTTATCCAGCCTTCTTCAACCAAAGGGACGAACAGCGGGCATGCCTTAGCATAAACGACCGCTTGATTATCAAGCGAAATTATAGCTTTTGTATATGATGAACTTTTTATAGTTCCCTCAGTTCCTATTACAGCGATACGCTTTTTCTTTGAAGATTTGAGAGCTTCTTTTGCTCCCGGAAAAATTACGCCAAGAACAGGAACCTTAAATTTGTTCTTCAATCGAGAAAGAGCAAAAGCTGAAGCGGTATTACAAGCAACAACAATCAGTTTGACTTTCTTTTCAGACAAAAACTTAGCAATAGCGACAGAAAATTTTGTTACGACTTCCTTTGATTTTGAGCCGTAAGGAACGTGCGCTGTGTCTCCGAAATAGATGATGTCTTCATTAGGAAGCAGTTTCGCTACTCTGGATAATACCGTTAGGCCGCCAAAACCAGAGTCAAAAATGCCGATAGGCTTTTTCATGCGCCGGATTCCTTTTGTTCTATTAGACATTTTCTCGCTTCGTATCTTTTAATTCCGTCATAAATAACATTAGCAATTTCATTTTGAAACCTTTGTTTATTAAGTTTGGATTCCTCTTTTTTGTTGCTTATAAAAGCTGCCTCAACTAAAATTGCCGGCATGCCCGCGCCCCTCAAAACGAAAAAGCCGGCCTGTTTTACTCCGCGGTTTTCAGTTTTTTCATTATCTGTTACTTCTTCCGCAATAAAACTGCTTAGTTCGGATGATTCGTTAATAAATTCGTTTACAGCCATTGACCAGAGAAGTTCCTGCAATTTCATTTGCTTTTCAGAAGGTTTTCCTTCTAATTTAACTACCGAGTTTTCAAGCATTGCTGTCGCTTGAGCTTCTGAATCCGAAGCGTTTTCAGAAAGAAAATATATTTCAAAGCCTGAAGCGTCTTTATTTAGGCTTGCGTTGCAGTGAACTGAAACGAAGATGTCGGCTTTCTTTTCGTTTGCCAGATTTGTTCTTTCAACCAAAGGGATAAAAACGTCATCGGTTCGGGTTAAAATAGTTTCATAAGAACCGTCTTTATCAAGCAGTGCTTTTAGTTTTTTAGCTATTGAAAGAGTTACGTCTTTTTCACAAATGCCGTCGGGTCCTACAGCTCCGGGATCAGCGCCGCCGTGCCCCGGGTCTATTATAATTAATATTTTAGAACCGGAATATTTTTTTGAGGAAGGAGGCAAGGCTGATACAAGCGCTGCTGTTTCGTTTTCTTCAAGAGAGTCAAAATCCTGAACAGTTTCAGATGTTTCGCTGGGCTTTATATATGAGGATGTCAAAACAACTTCAAGGCTGTTTTGTTTTCTTGAGGCATTCATCTCAATTTTACTTGTATCGGTAGAAACCAAGATCTTTGCAATTGCGCTGCCCTCGTCGTTTGATAAAGATATTTCATCCACAATACCGTTATAAACTGAAAAATTTTCTTCTTTGACCGTGCCTTTAGGGAAATAAAGCTCAAAACTTGCATTATCTTTTGTCCATAAATAATCCAGGCGATCCTTCATATCAAAATAAATGTAAGTTGAGTTATTTTTAACAAAATATTTTTTTATGATAATCGTAGGTTTTCTCTGTATTGCAAGTGTTCCCGTTTCGCGGTCAAAAGAAGTTTTGGATTGGGAAAAATCTGAAAAAAAGTTGGTCAAAAGAAGCTCCAGGGGAACAAAGACATCGTTATTTCGCATTTCAACAGGCAGGTTAAGACGTTTTTTATTGTTATTGAAATGAACTCTTGTGCTTTTTATAAAGACTTCAAGTTTTTTCCCTTCCTTGACCATTGCGACTTTGCCGGATACAGGGTACCATTCTAATGTAGCGTCATAGAAGGAAGCTATATCGCGTATAGAAAAATAATCAGATGATGCAAAACGATAAATCCTGGTACTTTTAACAGGCTGACCGTCAGAAGTTATTTGAATGTACTTATTTTCCAATGCGGTTAAAGAACTATACAAAAATACGCAAAGAGAAAATACTGATAGTAATAAACGAATCCTTGAATTATTTGTCATAAGTTTGTTTAAGAGATTTTCCTTGTACTTTGTGCGAGTATTTAGTATTTCGGAATAAAATTTCTCACCAATTACTGCAGTTAAATGGAGGCGGCGGGAATCGAACCCGCGTCCGAAAATGTTTCAGCCAGGTTCCTACAGGCTTAGCCGAAAATTACTCTCGCTCTGAAACTGCTTTCCAGCAAGATAATTTCAGAGCCAGTACCGTTATTGTTTCATACAGCACACACGGGACAAGATGTGCTGAACTAACCTGCTCTTGACGCTTTATCTTCCTAGCAGGTGTCAAAAGTAAAGCGTGGCCGGTTTAAGCGGCCAATGGCAGCGTTCCGAGATTTCTCCCTAAAACGCCGGCCGGCATTATGTTTTTGCCGTTTATGTTTGGTCGATTTTTTTCTGAGCCTTCGACCAACTCAGGCCTGCCACCTGTTCCTCGTTCATTCCCGTCGAGACCTTTACGCCCCCATTATGTCGCGCCCTTACGGGCTTATTTCATTCCTTTTTAAGGCTATTTTCTTTTTTTTTGGAAAAATTTCTTAATCAAAGACCCGCATTCTTTTTTTAAAACCCCTGCTTTTATTTTTATTCTGTGGTTCAGTTTTTTATTATTTGCAATATTGAAAATAGAGCCGCAGGCGCCCGCTTTCTTATCATACACTCCGAATATTATCTCGGAAACTCGCGCCCAAACTAAAGCTCCCGCACACATAGCGCACGGTTCAATCGTGACATAAATTTTTGAACCGATTAAACGGTAATTTTTTAGTTTCTTAGCCGCGCTTTTTAAAGCGATTATTTCGGCATGGGCCGAAGGATCATTAAGAGTAATGCTTTGGTTGTATCCCCTGCCTATAATTTTATTATCCAAAACTATTACTGCGCCTATCGGAACTTCGCCTTTTTTTTCTGACAGCTTGGCTTCTTTTACAGCTTCTTTCAAAAAAAATGTATCGCTATCGCTCTTTTTTTTAAATTTCATTATAAAAACCGGGCCCGAGGAGACTCGAACTCCTAACCTACTGATTCCCCGCATAAGAACCGGGCCCGAAGGGATTCGAACCCATAACCTACTGATTCGTAGTCAGGCGCTCTATCCAGTTGAGCTACGGGCCCCTTTATGCGGGGTAAACTCCGTCAGCCGCTCTTTTAAATTAAGCTATTAATGCATTATTACGTAAGAGTTTCGGTCAGGCGCGGCATTTATCCCGCAACAATATTTTGTGCGGGATCCAGTTGTCCGCCCATCCGGGCGAGATCCCGCCCGTCTTGCAAGCGTAGCGAGGCAGG